>JBBIOC010000214.1:0-2092 GCA_037443585.1 Candidatus Omnitrophota bacterium | reverse complement strand
TAAAGGATGTTTGTGGGCATTGATTGAGAGGAATGGAAGATTTTTAGTTGCCAAAAGAAAATTGAATGATAGTTAAGAATTAAAAAGACTCAACCTTGCTCCAGCTGATAGAAAGATTTTGAAATGGATTGAGGAGTCACTATGAAAAGCAATAAAAGAATGCGCGTTGCAATGTATTATAGTAATAAAGATGTTCGGATAGAAGAGATGGAGATACCGAATATTGGTGACTATGAAGTACTGGTCAGGGTCCAGGCAAGCGGCATATGCGGCACAGATGTAATGGAATGGTATAGACGAGAGAAGGTACCACTTGTTTTAGGGCACGAGGTCTCTGGTGTGATTGCTGAGGTAGGAGATGGTGTAGAAGGTTTTAAGGTTGGAGACAGGGTTGTATGTGGCCATCATGTCAGCTGTGGTAGTTGTAAGTTTTGTCTCAGTGGTCATCCCACTGTCTGCCAGACCCTGCGCACAACAAATTTTTATCCTGGAGGATTTTCAGAATTTATTCGCCTGCCAGAGATAAATGTTAAGAAAGGAATCTTTTTATTGCCGGATAGTATATCTTTTGAAGAAGGGACTTTTGTTGAGCCTTTAGGCTGTGTCTTACGGGGACAGAGATTGATAAATTTAAAAAAGGGCCAGAGCGTGCTCGTCATTGGTAGTGGAATCTCAGGTCTGCTCCATATAAAACTTGCCAAATCTTTAGGTGCAGAACCTATAGTAGCAATAGATATTGTAGATTTTAGACTAAAGAAGGCAAAGGAAGTAGGTGCAGACTTTGTGATAGATGCAGAAGAGGATGTGCCTAATTTTATTTGTAAAATTAATAATGGAGATTTGAGCGATATTGTGATATTATGTAGTGGCGCAAAAGGTGCTGTAATTCAGGCACTTAGGGCAATTGAGCGCGGCGGGACTGTTTTATTTTTTGCTTGCACAGAGGAAGGACTTACAGTCCCCATTTCAATAAATGAGCTTTTCTGGAGAAATGAAATTACTTTGACGAGCTCATATGCAGCAAGCCCTGAGGAATATAAAGAGGCCCTGGATTTAATTGCTTCAAGAAAGATTCGTGTGAATGACCTTATTACTCACAGACTCTCTTTAGATGAGGCGCAGTTAGGTTTTAGACTTGTTGCGGAGGCCAAAGAGTCTATAAAGGTAATAATCAAACCATAAGGGAGGAAGATTTAGATGGATTGGGGAATTAAAAATCGTTTAGCAAGGATAATTAAACCAAAGACTGGAAAGACTGTTATGCTCGCAGTTGACCACGGATATTTTTTAGGGCCTATATCTAAACTCGAAGAGCCGTCAAAGACTATCAGGCCACTGCTTCCATATACAGATGCACTGATGCTTACAAGAGGGGTTTTGCGAACGTCTGTAGAGCCGGATTGCGATATCCCGATTGTTCTCAGGGTCTCTGGCGGAAATAGTATTGTTTCAAAGGAGCTTTCAAATGAAGAGATTATCACTTCTATAGAGGATGCTCTCAGACTCAATGTATCTGCAGTTGCATTTTCCATTTATATAGGGGCAGAATATGAACACCAGACCTTGATAAATTTAGCAAGGCTCATTGATGAAGGTCAAAAGTATGGAATCCCTGTTTTAGCAGTTACAGCAGTGGGTAAGGAATTGGAAAAAAGGGATGCGAGATTTCTGGCCTTGTCTTGCAGGATTGCAGCAGAACTCGGTGCAAATTTTATAAAGACATACTATTGTGAAGACTTTGAAAAGGTAGTAAAAGGCTGTCCTGTGCCATTAGTAATTGCAGGTGGGCCAAAATTAGAGACTGAAAAAGATGCCTTAGAGATTGCATATAAGGCAATAAATGAAGGTGCAAAAGGCGTTGATATGGGCAGAAATATCTGGCAGTCCGAGCACCCTGTGGCAATGATTCAGGCGATTCACGCTATTGTGCATGAAAACGCAACCGTAAAGAAGGCCATAAAGTTATACTTCTAACCTGGTTAGAATTGTCAGATTAGAAGCGTAAATTTATTGGAAAGACTGGGGAGGGGATATGTTAGCAAAGAATAAGACAGATGTTCTGAAACTTGTAAAAGAGTTCGATGTAAAGTTT
>JBBIOC010000213.1:619-2120 GCA_037443585.1 Candidatus Omnitrophota bacterium | reverse complement strand
TCTCTATCTTCCACTTTGTAGCCTCTGGTAAAAGTTTCGGAACAAGTGCAAATGCCAATGTCAGAGGCCCAGTAATAGCAATAGAAGCAAGCCAGGAAAGTCCTAATACCTTTGTTGCAATTAAACCTGCTCCCATAGTCAGAAGACTCTGAACAATCTGCTTCTTGCTCATTGGCATCTGAGGTCTCTGATACAGCGGCTCTTCCTTTTCTTCAAAGTTCTGGATATAAGAGGCTAAATGTTTCTTCTTTGTCTCATCAAGGTTCTGGATCCTGCTTACCATATTTACAAATATCATCCCGCGGAGGGTTAGACTGCCTTTAGCATCTATTAAAGACTCGCCCCTCATCCAGTCCATATCAAATTCGCTCTTGTGTTCTTTAAAATACTTATCGCTGGCTAACAAATCTTGTAATGAAAGGTTTATCTCGGGGTTAATAAGTTTCATCAAGATAGGGTCAGCCATTAATTCCATAAGTCCTAGCGCTTCTAAAACTTTGCCTTTATCCTTTTCATCTTCACCTATCTTGATATGGCTCTGTATAATAGGAATTATAAACTTTTCTGCTAATATCTTTAATTTCTCTGGGTCGGATTTTTCTTCAAGCCAGGCAGGCTTTAGTGATTGGAGGATTCCAATAATTTCTTTAAGTGCTCTATTTCTACTATGTTTGTCATCCTCTGAGATGGAGAGATTTTGCTGCAGGAATGCAAGATATAACGGTGCCAGCACAAACGGCGAGGCGCGGTTCTGGCCCATCTCAATAAGTTCTCCTATGATTTGCCGCTTAGTCTCTTTATCAGCATTTTTCCATTTATCCTTTAAGGCTTCACTCCCTATTGCCTCAATTGTTCTATCAACTGCTTGTTCTGCCATCCGATAATTAATCTGATGTTTTATTCCTGTTGTTCTAACCTCCTCAGGTAAATCCTTTTTTGAAATATTTTCACTAATCCACTTAATAGCATCAGCGAATTCCATACAGGATAATCCGCCTAACTCCTCCATAGAGATTTCTTTTGTCTCATTTCTTTCTACAATTTTTAATTTTGCCCTTTCATCCTTTCCTAATACCTCTTTAAGATATTTTCTATTTTCACGGCTTAGTTTATACCAGTTTTCATTAACTAACTGCCTGAAATGCTCCTTCATCCCCTCTACCTTTCTCTTTAAAACATCAGCACCGTGCTCTAAAGAAGTGCCGGCTATATCATCATATCCTATCTCACTTTCAAACTTCTTGCGCATCTCTCCAATTAAACTTATTTCACTTCTAATATCTTCTATACTGCGACCTGAATTTTCAGTAATAGTCTGCATAATATCGAATCTTCTAACCATATCTACTTCAAGAGATTTTATTAAGCCTGCATTTAATATTTTTAATTTCTTTACTTTCTCTTCATTTGGTTTAAATATCTTTTCTATCATTTCTTCTGGAGTTATTTTAGTCATAGAGTCACTTAATAAAAAGATACTCTTTAGATGGAAGTATTCTTG
>JBBIOC010000213.1:0-599 GCA_037443585.1 Candidatus Omnitrophota bacterium | reverse complement strand
TTTTATAGGACGGTCTCTTCCTAATGTCTGCAAGGCCCTCTCAAGCGTAGTCAATTCGTTAAAGATAGAAACATATACTACCTTCTTTATATCTCTTCCATCGCTTGGATGTCGCATATCAAAACTTTCTACTGTTGTAGAATCACCAATGAATATTGTTGAATTTTCAGGTTCTTTAAGAAAGTACTCTCTTGCTACATCTCTGGTCAATATCTGCCTTAAGCTGCCATCAGATTTATATAAATAGAACTCATTGCCTTCTTTTATTATTATATCCAGCTTTCTGTCTATAGATTTCTCATTAATAACCTCATTGAATATCTTAAGTAATAGTCTTCTATCAATATTACTAACTTCGATATTAAATATATAATGTTTTTCTTGTTCTTTAAAACTTATCGTTTTTCTTAAGAATTTCTTTAGATTGCCAACCGATACCTCCTTGGCCTTTATCTCATTTGGCTTCCCTTTTCCATATCTTTCTTTAAGTGTATCTATTAATTCACTATATCTAATTCCTGACCCTGCTGCAAGTGCATCAGCGGTCTGGGCTGCTGTTCCTGTAAGAAGCACTCTTGCCATAAAATCATTTAATATCT
>JBBIOC010000212.1:0-2121 GCA_037443585.1 Candidatus Omnitrophota bacterium | reverse complement strand
CCTAAAGGTTTGCCAGATTGCAGAATGGGCAGATATTGTCGATTTCCAGAAATGTTTTCATTATGCAGCCCTGCCTGCATTGATAGCCAGCCTTATAAAAAACAAACCAGTCCATTACGACTGGGATGATTGGGAGATAAAGATTTATTATTATTCTCCCAGGCAGTCTCGTTTTATAGGGTATTTCTTAAATATGTGGGAGACGCTTATACCTAAATTAGTAGACACTGTAACTGTTTCTAGTCAAAGGCTCTATGATAGATGTATAGAATTAGGCGTAAAAAGAGAGCGAATAGGACGCGCACACGTAGGTGCGGATTTGGAGTTATTTCGTCCTGGTATTGATGGTTCAGACGTTCGAAAAAGATATAACATAAACTCACCCCTGGTCTTATATCTTGGGCAACTGCACGGCGGTCAATATGCTGAGCTCTTTCTAAAAGCAGCAAAAATTGTATTAAAACAGTTTCCAAAGGTAGATTTTATGGTAGTCGGTGGAGGTTATAGACTAAATGAGTTAAAACAGTTAGTGGCTTCGCTTGGTTTAAATAAGGTTATATTTACTGGTGCGGTTCCACATAATATCACCAACCAATATATTGCTGCAGCTGATATATGCGTTGCCTGTTTTGAAGACAACGAGATAACCCGCTGTAAAAGCCCATTGAAGATAGTTGAATATTTAGCTTCAGGCAAGGCTATTGTTGCTTCAAATGTGGGAGAGGTTCGGAATATGGTAGGTGGTGCAGGGATTTTAGTTGAACCTGGAGATCCGAAGGCTTTGGCCGATGGGATTATAAAGGTAATTAAAGATGATGGCCTTAAGCGTGATATGCAGCAAAAAGCTCGTCTACGCGCAGAGACCAAATATAACTGGTCTGTGACCGCTGAAAATCTGTTAGAAAAGTATGCCAAGAATTTAACTTTGATATGAAAATAGCTTTAATATTTACTCCATTAAGGCTAAGAACAAACTGGAGTACGCTTGTAGCACAAGATGATAATGTAGGCATTATGCCACCATTAAGTTTGGCCTATGTTGCTGCCATAGCTGAAAAGGCGGGTCATAAAGTAACCATTATTGATGCTGTAGCAGAGCAATTATCATTAGAAGATACGACTTTAAAAATTCAAGAATTTTCTCCCGATATCCTTGGTTTCACAATGACTACTTACGGATTTCATCAGGTATTAAATTGGATTAAAAAAATAAAAGAAAGAATAAGGGTGCCTGTAATGGTGGGGGGATGGCATCTTTCAATATATCCAGAGGAAACAATGCATCATACTGTTATTGATTATGCCATAATTGGCGAGGCAGAAAATATATTGCCTAATTTTTTAAGGGCCTTAGAAAATAAAGATTCTCTCTATTCTGTAGAAGGGATTGCTTTTAGAGATAATGGCAGTACTATAGTTACTTCCAATGCTCCCATAACTTTAAATCTTGATTCAGTTCCTTTTCCTGCCAGGCATCTGTTAAATAACAAATTATATTATAATATCCTTTCAAGAGTAAAAAACTTTACAGTTATGTTATCTGCAAGAGGATGTCCTTATAGATGTACTTTTTGCGACCTTAATACTAAGAAATTCAGGATGCGTAGTGCCATGAATTTTGTAGATGAAATAGAGATTAATTACAAGGAATTTCAGATAAGAGAGTTTGATATATATGATTCCTCTTTTACTATCGATAAACAACGGGTTATTAAGATTTGTGATGAAATTTTAAAAAGAAAATTGAATATTTCTTGGACAGCCAGATCTAGGATTGATAACGTTGATAGGGATTTACTTAAGATAATGGCAAAAGCAGGCTGCAATACACTTATGTATGGAATTGAATCCGCAGCCCCTTATATACTTCAAATATTAAAAAAAGAGACCAATATAGAGATGATTAAGGATGTAGTAAAATGGACAAGAAATTGTGGAATTAAAACTTTAGGATTTTTTATGATAGGTGTACCTGGAGAAACTTATGAAACTGCTATGAAAACAATAAAATTTAGTAGAGAACTCGGACTGGATTATGTTCAATTTACAAAACTTACACCCTTTCCAAATTCTGAGATTTATCGCGATTTAATAGAAAGCGGTTTTGGGGACTATTGGAGA
>JBBIOC010000211.1:0-2132 GCA_037443585.1 Candidatus Omnitrophota bacterium | reverse complement strand
GTAAGAACGGAGTCAGCAAGATACACTGGAATTTCAAAGCTGGGCATTTCATCAACAAGATGGCCAAGAGCAAAGAGGTAATTTGTGCGGCTTGCGATAACAGCCAACGGATTTAGATCAAAACCCACGATATTTTCTTTGATTCTCTTAAAAGTTGGCACCTTTCCAATTGCCACGCCCCAGATATGTGCCTGCCTCATGCCGTCTTCGCACCCTGCCCATGAATACCCTCTTTTAGAAACTGCTACCCTCCAGTCATAACTTTCTGCCGTATAATCCAGCTCAAGCGGGACACCTGTTGAACCTCCAGTAGCTTTGGTCCAGGTCTTGCCTGAATAATTCTTTGCTATCATCTCTTGTTTGTTGTTTCTAATGTCGTCTTTATTAATAATCGGCAGTTTCTGAAAATCGCTATAGCTTTTTATATCTTCATCGGCTATACCAAGGCCTTTAAACACCTTTTGCCAATATGGCACCTGTTCATAAGCGTGTTTTAGGAGCCTCTTTAATTCCTGCCACTGAAAGTCCACTAACTTTTCTCTTGTCCACCATTGGCTATCTTCAAGAAAGTGCCTATAATCTAGCATCTTTCTCTTTTTTATACTTTTCTCATAAAAAGGAATCAAAACTGCGCGAAACATCAAACCTAACCATTTTTTGCTCAATAAATTCAGCGGATTATATAAAATGGACTTCATAAGGCACTTGCCTGCATTATCCCTGTCCCCTATTTCATAATATGCCCAGCCAGCATAAAAATATCTTGAGCTGTAAGCCTTCATCTTTAAAAATAAATTCCATTTTAAAAATCCACCATTACTGAAATGCTTTTTAAGGACAGCTAATTCGTTACAAAGCATCCTCTCTGCATTTAAGGGTGAAGAAAGACTGCCTGGATTAAGTCTAATCTTTACGAGTGGTTTTTTAATAACCTTGGCTATATAATGTCTGGAGATCCTCAGCCACATATCCCAATCCTCAGCAACTATTAAAGTCTCATCAAATAAACCTAACTTATCAAAGCACTCTTTTTTTACCAAGCTACTTGAATTAATAAATAAGTTTTTAAGCAATAAGCTTTTATAAGTAACTACATCTACATCGCAATTCGATGTATTGTTTCTATGCCCTTTGGAGCCTATCAATCCTATGCCATCTGACATTTCTTTAATCTGTGTTTCTAATTTTTCCTCAAGCCATACATCATCCGCATCCAGAAATGCTATATATTCGCCTTTTGCTTCTTTTATCCCAATATTTCTTGCGCTTGCGGGTCCACCATTCTCTTTATAGATATATTGAATCCTATCTAAATATGGCTTTAGCACTTCTTTTGTATTATCAGTCGAGCCATCATCTACTATAATAACTTCTATATTCTTATGCGTCTGATTAAACACCGAGTCCAGCGCCTCTTTGATATACTGAGCCGAATTATATGTCGGTATTATTACGCTCACTAATGGATTTTTCATATTGCCTGACGGTCATTATTTTTTGGGACCAATTTTCCCTTGACACTCTATAAAATTGTATGATATAGATGTAGGCCAGGTTTAAACCTGGTCTACATGTATGCCAGTCTTTTAATCGGCTTCATAAACCGCTCTATACATCTCAATAATCCTCTCCACCACCACATCCTTTGAAAAATTCTTCACTGCCTGCTCCCTTGCCTTCAGGCCCTTTTCTTTCCTGTAACCATCATCCATATATTTCTCAATCGCCTTAGCCAATTCTCCTTCTTTAGAGATATCAATAGTCTCGCCACCATCACCTACCATCCATTCAACAACAGGATATCTATTAACTATAGAAGGCACTCCTGAGGAAAGCGCCTCTAAGAGCGCAATCGGCATCATCTCTTTCAGTGAACATAGAGTAAATACATCTGCCATACCATAAACCTCTGGCATTCTCTCATGTGGAAAATCAGTCAAAAATACAATCCTCTTACCAAGCTTCTTTCTGCCAATTTCAATAAGCTCTTGCGTCTGGCTCGTCTTTGCACCGGCTATAACAAGATGTGCTTCCTTTCTATCCAAAATACTCATTTCATTTATTAAATAATCAATTCGTTTATGCGCCTTCTTAATTGCTGCAACAGATAAAATTACAAATGCATCCTTTGG
>JBBIOC010000210.1:0-2154 GCA_037443585.1 Candidatus Omnitrophota bacterium | reverse complement strand
TGACCAATCTTTACCCGTTCTTTAAAATTTTCCTCGTGTAGTTTATTTAAATGAGTAATACATAAAAATTCCTTATTTTTTAAATGTAGTGCGACAGCTTTCACATAATCCTGCATCAAGAAGTGATGGCGACTGGTATGTTTTACCACATTTTGAACATTGTTTTTCTGGGATGTCTCCTAATCCTAATAATTCTTTAACTGATACTGGCTTGCTTACTAATCCTAAGCCTCCTGTGTCCTTTGTAATCCAATTAAATGGTGAAGAACTTGCTGTTGAACGTAATTTCCCAATTTCATGCGATAATTCTAAAATCTTTTTTTCTTTTTCATCGAGCTTCTTCTTTAAAACTTCCTTATCGTTTTCACTTAACTGTTTTTCTTCTATCAACTGTTTATTTAATTGCTCTTTTTCTTTCTCGTAAAGTTCTAAATCGCTTTCTTTCTCTGCTAATAAACTATAAACTTCTTCTATTTTCCCAACCCCGGGAAGAATATCGTTCCATTCCTGGGTAGCATTCGCAATATCTTTTTCTAGTAAGGAAAGCAATTTTTTTACTTCTTCTACTGAAGCACCCCCTTTAGCCCTATCAGAAATATTCTTAGTTTTTAATCTTGCTAAAGCCAAATTACGAACAGCTGAAAGCCCCTTTTTTACAAGGATGTTACTCTTTGTAATATTTCTAATCACATCATAGAAAAAATTAGTCGCAATACCTGCCAAAAGAACAGCAATAATCTGGAAGATTAAAGAAACATTTTTATCAACATCAGGTATATTTGCAACCCACAAAGCAATGATAGTGAGTCCCAGTGGAATAGATACAGGGGGACGCAAAAGACCATATACAAAAATTTTCCACTCATCCAAAAGCTTGCGCAGAGCTGAAATGGTTTCGTCACTCTTTAACTGATTATCTCTCATATTTTGACCTCCAGTCTTTTCGCCAACACCGTCTCCCCTGCCAGATTATCTTGCACCTTGCAGGCGATGGTGTATTCGCCTGGTTTTTCAAATTTATGCTTTGCTGTCAGGATTGCCTCAAACCGCTCATCCCCGCCTTTTGGTTTTACCTTCTGGCGGGAGAGGATAAAATCTTTATGTGCAGCAAAATGTCCAATCTGATAATCAAAATCCCACTGGCAATTTACTAAATACCCGTCTTCATTGGATGAGAAGGCATCTACTGCCTCAAGCTCATATTCAAGTGAGCCAACCTTTTTAAAACGAATATCTCCAATGACAGGCGGCTTTGAAAATCTAAGATAAAACCCTGTTTCATCAACATCCTGATACCTCTGCAAAATCCTCTTTCTGAATTCCTTTGAATCAAGGGGAATCAAATCTATCTCCATCGGCAGGGTATTTTCATAAATATATCTTTGTAAGACCTTAATATACTCAACTACCTGACGATTAAACCTCCAGCCAATAACCTTTGCACGCACCATCTTATTTGGCTCAAGACGGGATTTAATCTCATCAAAGAATGCCTTAACGGTTTGTGCATCAATAGAATCATTTGGATTTGCAGGACCAACTAAAATTGGCTCTTGTTGTCCTGGAGGTCGAAAGCCATGGGCAACACCCTCAGCAGTATTATGGCTTGCTCCGTAGCAGGTAAGAACAAAATCAATAAAGGAATCCTGGTCAAGATAGCTAAACTTATCAATTGGATAGACACCGAGATAGGAGACCTCAATATTGGAAACTTTCTCTGCGTCTAATCTATCCTGTATCATTTTTACCTCTGAAATATTGCTTTTTACTCCGCTCATCTCTTCACCGATTTTAACAAGCCTATCAAGAGTAACTGAAATCGCTACTCGGGAAGAATCACAGCCGATAAACCTGCGTTTGTGCTTCATTGCCACTGCAAAAGTTGTGCCTCCACCGCCAAAGAAATCAGCAACAACATCACCCTCGTTGGAAGATGCCTTGATTATTCTCTCTAAAAGAGCTTCTGGTTTTTGAGTGGGGTAGCCGATTATCTGACTATGGGCATACCCTATTGTGGCTATGTCTTCCCACCAGTCTTCCTTAATTTTTCCTCGTTTGTCCAGTTCTAAAATTTCTTCTGTAGACTTTCGTCTAATAATTGAGCTTCTTCCTGTTGCAAGATTTGATTTTTTATATTGAACCCTAATAGCCTCA
>JBBIOC010000209.1:0-2159 GCA_037443585.1 Candidatus Omnitrophota bacterium | reverse complement strand
GAATTAGAAATATTGGTATCATAGCCCATATAGATGCAGGTAAGACAACGACTACAGAGAGAATTCTATATTATACAGGAAAAATCTATAGAATAGGTGAGGTGGATGAGGGGACTGCTACTATGGACTGGATGCCTGAGGAACAGGAGCGTGGAATAACGATAACTGCTGCAGCCACGACCTGCAAGTGGCGTGACTGTATGATAAATATTATTGATACGCCGGGACATGTAGATTTTACTGCAGAGGTGGAACGTTCATTAAAGGTCCTTGATGGAGCGGTTGTGGTATTCTGTGGGGTTGGCGGAGTGGAGCCTCAGTCTGAGACTGTTTGGCGCCAGGCAGATAGATATAGAGTGCCAAGAATCGCTTTTATCAATAAACTCGACCGTGTAGGCTCGGATTTCTTCATCGTAGTAGAAGAGATTGAAAAAAAATTGGGCGCAAAGTCCAGTCCGATTCAGCTCCCCTTAGGCAAAGAGGCAGATTTCAAAGGCATAATTGACTTACTTGAGATGAAGCAAGTTCGATTCCAAGAAGAAGATTTAGGCAGCACTTTTTTTACAGAAGAAATATCAGAAACCTATAAAGAAGAGGCTTTAAAATTCAGGCATTTACTATTAGAGAGATTATCTGAATTTGATGAGCATTTAATGGAGAAGTTCGTTCATAACAAAGAGGTATCTATTCTTGAGATCAAGAAGGCCTTGCGAGAGGCTACAATAAAGCACCAATTTGTGCCTATTCTATGCGGCGCAGCCCTTAGAAACAAAGGCATACAGATGCTCTTAGATGCAATCTGTGATTATCTACCTTCTCCGCTCGATATCCCGGCAATCGAGGGCGAGCATCCTGAGACTAAAGAAAAGCTCTCTCGAAGGCCTGACGATAAAGAGCCTTTCAGCGCACTCTGTTTTAAGGTTATGACTGACCCATATGTAGGCAGGCTTACATATTTCAGGGTATATTCTGGGGTCTTGCGTTCAGGCTCATATATCTTTAATATTAATAAGGACAAAAAAGAAAGGGTGGCAAAGCTTTTGAGGATGCATGCAAATAAGCAGGAGATTATAAAAGAGGCTCTTGCAGGTGATATAGTAGCAGCAGTTGGTTTAAAAGATACTACAACTGGCGATACGCTTTGTGCGAAGGAAGAACTGATAGTTTTAGAGCAGGTGCATTTTCCTGAACCAGTTATTTCTATGGCAATAGAACCCGCGTCTAAAATAGACCAGGAAAAATTAGGGCTCTCATTGAATAAACTACAAGAGGAAGACCCGACATTTACTGTTAAATATAATCAGGAGACAGGCCAGACCTTAATCTCAGGTATGGGTGAGCTGCATTTAGAGATTCTTATTGAAAGGTTAACCAGGGAGTTTAAGGTAAATGCAAATGTGGGCAGGCCAGAAGTGGCTTATAAGGAGACTATCACCAAAGAAGTAAGGACTGTTGGAAAATTTATTCAGCAGACAGGCGGCCGCGGCCAGTATGGACATGTGGTTTTAGAGATGAGACCGGCAGAGCGCAGAACAGGGCTCATTTTCAAAAGCAAGATTGCTGGCGGTGTTATTCCAAAAGAGTTTATCCCTGCAGTTGAAGAAGGTGTGTTGCTCGCTTCAAAGAATGGGGTTTTGGCTGGTTATCCTGTTATTGATGTAGAAGCAATTTTAGTGGATGGTTCGTATCATGAAGTGGATTCTTCTGATTTAGCGTTTAAGATGGCAGGTTCAATCGCCTTTACAGAGGGGCTTAAGAAAGGTTTCTGTGTTTTAATGGAGCCGATTATGGATTTTGAGGTAGTATTTCCCGAAGAATATATTGGAGATGTAGTCGGCGATTTAAACAGTAGAAGGTGCAAGATATCGTCAATCCTCCAGCGCGCAAATGCAAAGGTTGTTAGAGGATATGCCCCATTGGCAGAGATGTTCGGATATGCTACTGTAATAAGGTCTTTGACTAAAGGCAGAGCAACCTATACAATGGAGCCTTCCCATTATTCGGAAGTGCCTTCGGATATAGCTTTAAAGATTATCGGAAAATGAGTATTTATAAGGCACAGATGATCACAGATAACTAAATCTGTGATCATCTGTATCTTTTAATCTGTGATAATCTGTGCAATTGATTTAAGGAGGACAAAATGGCAAAGGAAAAAT
>JBBIOC010000208.1:0-2179 GCA_037443585.1 Candidatus Omnitrophota bacterium | reverse complement strand
TCCCTTAAATGGCTCTTATAGCCTTACTTTCTGAATCTACGATGCGCAAACTGCCGGAAATCTACTATGGGAGGAGACACATTCTGGTCTGGTGATTCAAAAAGGAATTTTTTCTGTCCTGCTCGGCTCAGTCACAGCTCTTAATCTACCCTTTGATAAGCAATACTTCTTAGAAATCAAGGTCGGAAACGAAGTAATGAGCCCGAGGCAAAGGATTACCTCAGCAGGCTATGCCATAAGAGCGGAGGTAGCTGAAGATGTTGTTTCAGTTCCTAAAGGTGTAATTGTTATGTGGTCAGGAAGAATTGCCGATATTCCTCCTGGTTGGGCCTTATGTGATGGAACAAATGGAACACCTGACTTAAGAGATAGGTTTATAGTAGGCGCAAGACAGGATGATGGTGGAGGTAGATATTTTTAAAAATGACAAAAAAGAAAAACTTTTTATTTGAAAAAATAAAAGTTCTTCTAACTGAAGAAAGGCACAAGGGCACTCTTCTGGATATCGGCTGTGGTGATGGAGATTTTTCAAAGATGGCTTATAACGCTGGATTTGAAGTTATTGCAGTTGACCTTAATCCAGAAAAATTTAAGTATAAAAATTTAATTCCTTTTAAACAAATTGATTTAAGTAAATCTTTGCCATTTTCTAACTAAAGCTTCGATTATATTTTATTTTTAGAGGTTATTGAACATTTGGAAAATCCGAGTTTTTCCTTAAAAGAATTTAGCAGGATATTAAAGAAAAATGGCTACTTGTATCTTTCTACTCCTAACATACTTAATTTGCGTTCTCGATTAAGATTTTTAATGGAGGGAGCATTTGATTTTTTTAGGGAACCGCCATTAGAAATATTCAGAAAACAAATTAACATAAATGCCTTAGATATTCATTTAACTCCCCTTAGAATTCATGAATTAGAATATATTTTATTTAAGTGTGGATTAAGAATTAATTGTATTGAAACAGATATATTCCTAAGAGAAGCAAAAGCTCTTTCTTTCCTTTTACCAATTATCAATGTGCAAATGGGTTTTAAACGAAGACGCGCTAAGAGAAAAGGAGATATCGATTATTCAAAAATTCATAAAATACTTTCTTCCCCAGAATTACTTTTTGGCAGGCACTTAATTATAAAAGCAGAGAAGTTATGAGCTACTTATGAGCTACTTCTAAAATAGGCATGAACCGGTCAAACTTAAATCTTACAAAGCTCTTGCATAAACTTCGGTTCTTTAGTCTTTATCTATACCTCTGGATTGTGAAGAACCTTTTAGGAGTAACAATGGATATGGTGCCATATCGTTTTATCTTAAGTAGATGTGGATCACCAGTAACGATATATTCTGCCCCTGAAACCTCTGCACAAGCAATTATTTTATCATCATCTGGGTCATCTTTTACTATGCGAGGAATATCTATGTCGGGGAAAAACAAGGCGGATTTAGATAGGGTAGCAATTAATTCTTCGGTTGAGCTAAGACAATTTTTAATACGTCGAAGAAACTTAGCTCTCTTCAGAACTTGGCTTAATTCTTCGAGAATAGATGGCGTAATACAGAACTCAACTTTTCGTTCCTCAACTAATTCTAAGATTTTATGGGATGGACCTAACCAGAGAAGTCCAGAGATTAAAACATTAATATCGAGGACTACTCTCATCCAATCCTTTTCTCTTTACGAAAGAGGTGAATTTCCTTGACGATCTCTTTTAGAGAAAGAGATTTTCCTTTGGTTCTTTTGGCTATTTCAGAGATTTTTGGAAGACTTAGCCTTTTTAATATTAATGTATCTCCTTCGCGGATAAAGGCAATTTTATCTTGAGGTTTAAATATGGAAGGCGGCAGAAGAACACTTCCATCGGGTTTAACTTTTAAGGTTTGCATTTTGGTTCACCATCCTTTCTATTTAGAGGATAACATAAGTTAAAGAAGATGTCAAATAGAAGTTGCACAAAGAAGATAATTTCTGCGGTCTTAATCTTCCTGCATCTGGTTACTTTTGGTCCAATAAAAGATGCTCTTGCCTTTTCTGCTTTTAGTGCAAGTTATCGGATGACCTCTGGCACATTAAATGAAGGTGGTAAAGACCGTGTTGCTACAACTACCAAGCTCTGGCAGGATGAAATTGGTGAGCCTTGTGCAGGTAAACTGGTGAGTACAAATTACATCTTAAATT
>JBBIOC010000207.1:0-2244 GCA_037443585.1 Candidatus Omnitrophota bacterium | reverse complement strand
CCATCTGAATTGTTGAACAATTAGGATTTGCTATAATACCCTTGTGTCTCTTTATGGCGTGGGAATTTACTTCTGGGACCACTAAAGGCACATCAGGGTCCATTCTGAATGCGCTGGAGTTGTCAATAACCACAGCGCCAACCTTTGCAGCAATAGGCGAAAAGACCCTGCTTATATCCGCACCTGCGCTGAATAGTGCAATATCAACCCCATTGAAAGAACTCTTTAAAAGCTCCTCTACCTTTAAACTTTTGGAGCAGAATTTAAGTCTTCTGCCTTTGGAACGACCAGAGGCTAAAAGGTGCAGACTTTTGACAGGAAAATTCCTCTGTTCCAGCACGTTCAGGAACTCCCCGCCAACCATTCCAGTAGCACCGACTATTGCAACATTATATTTTTTATTCATAAATTTTCTACTACCAAATCTCCGACCTCTTGTGTGGAATATCCCATCTTACCAGCTGCAAGAGATTTTAATTTTTTTGTCACTACTTTTATAACTGCATTCTCAACTGCTCCAGCTGCCTCTAATTCCCCTAAATTTTCAAGCATCATACCTAATGCGCAAATGGCAGCCAAGGGGTTGATTACATTCTTACCAGTATATTTAGGTGCGCTCCCTCCGATAGGCTCAAACATTGAGACGCCCTGTGGATTTATATTTCCACCCGCAGCAATGCCCATACCACCCTGTATCATCGCGCCCAAATCTGTAATAATATCCCCGAACATATTATCTGTAACAATTACATCAAACCACTCTGGATTCTTTACAAACCACATACAGGTTGCATCCACATGGGCATAATCCGTCTGAATATCAGGGAATTCTTTTGCTACTTCATAAAAGGCCCTCTCCCAGAGGTCCCAGGCATAGGTCAGAACATTTGTTTTTCCGCAAAGAGTGAGTTTCTTTTTCTTATTACGCTTTCTACAATATTCAAAGGCAAAATGGATACAGCGCTCAATGCCTTTTCGTGTATTATAGGAAATCTGAACTGCTACTTCGTTCTCTGCGCCCTTATTTTTAAACTCTCCCATCCCCTTATAAAGACCTTCTGAATTTTCTCTCACTACAACAAAATCAATATCTTTTGGCCCTTTATCTTTTAATGGGCAGAATTCGGCATTATAAAGCTTAACAGGACGCAGATTTATATACTGGTCCAGGGAAAACCTTGTCTTTAATAGTATGCCAGTTTCAAGGACACCGGGCTTGACATCAGGGTGTCCAATTGCCCCTAAATAGATAGCAGAAAATTTTTTAAATTCCTCAATATCCTTATCCTCTAAGGTCTTTCCAGTCTTTAGGTATCTTTCTCCCCCAAAGTCAAAAATTTTAGCGTCATATCTAAAGTCAAACTTACTGCTGACAGCCTTCAAAACCTTCAGGCCCTCTCTTATAACCTCTGGTCCTGTCCCATCGCCTGGTATAACTGCTATCTTGTATGCTTTTTTAGTCTTATCCATCTCAATAAACCGCCAGAAGAGATTATCTCTTTAATAAAATCTGGCAGGGCAGCTGTCTTATATCTCTTCCCAGATGTGAGATTATTGATTATGCCAGTTTCAACATCTACCTCTAAATAATCCCCCTGGTCTATCTCTGCTACATCCTTCATTTCCAAGATTGGAAGCCCCATATTAATTGCATTTCTAAAAAAAATTCGCGCAAAACTCTCTGCTATAACACAACTCACTCCTGCACCTTTTATAGCAAGCTGTGCATGTTCACGAGAAGAGCCGCAGCCAAAGTTCCTGCCTGCAATAATAATATCCCCGCGCGAAACCTTTTTAGAGAAATCTTTATCTATACCTTCCATACAATGTCTTCCCAGTTCGCGCTCATCAGTAGTATTCAAATATCTGGCAGGTATTATCTCATCTGTATTTACATCATTGCCAAATTTCCAGACCTTACCTTTAAATCGCATACGCGTCAAAAAACATTAACACCGCAGAGACGCAAAAACCCGCAAAGGCGCAAAATTGGTCGACAGCAAAATTTTGCGTTTTTGCGGAACTTTTGCGTTTTTGCGGTGTAATTCTGAATTTTCATATCTCTTCAGGATGGGCGATTCTCCCCTTTATCGCGCTCGCAGCAGCTACCGCAGGGTTTGATAAATATACCTTGCTTTCAGGGTCACCCATCCTACCACGGAAATTTCTATTAGTCGTTGCTATTGCTACTTCACCTTTAGCAAGTATCCCCATATGTCCGCCTAAACAAGGGCCACAAGTCGG
>JBBIOC010000206.1:0-2272 GCA_037443585.1 Candidatus Omnitrophota bacterium | reverse complement strand
TCTCTATGGATTTGTCTTCTTTCCTTACTCCTTCAAAAGCTGCTCCAAGTAACTGGTACGAACTACCGTCTTTCCTTTGTGATGCATTAATGCCTAAGATTTTCATTTTTTCTCTACCAGTCAACTCCATCTCAATTTGTTCTTCCTCCAAAATCAAAAATTAACTCCTTTAAGGTCTCATACGCCTTCTTTGGTTTATTATTCTCATCTAAAAGTCCACCGTTAGTAATAAATGAATATCTATCATTAGCATCCCACCAACTAATACCCTTAATGTATGACTTGCTGTAACAGATTGTATAAAAATCTTCAAGCCATTCTGCCTGTGTCTCTTCATCCCAGCCTCTATGCCAATATCCAATGCGCCAATTTTTGTCAAATGATGAAGGGACAGATACCTCTGTTATATAAATAGGTTTACCTAATTCACTATACTTATCTAAGATACGAGAGAGCGTAAATAGATCAATAGATGGTAATCCAATCTTCCTTCCACTATCTCTTGTGTGACCACCATAATAAAACTGCAAACCAACAAAATCATAGTCTATTTCTTTTATAAATTCCAAAAATTTATATGAATGTACATTATAATCCCCTATATTTTTCTCATATAAAGAAGCAAAGGGAATATAATTAAAATGCATTGTAAAACCTGCTACCTCCGTAGAGTTTATCAACAACTTTGCCTTCGGGTCTGCATCTCTTGCTGCCTTTGCAGCAATCTTTATAATCTCACGCATTTGGCTATGATTCAATCCTAAGGTATTTGCTCCTTCAGAATTGGGTTCATTTACCAAATTCCAGATATAGATATAGTCTTTGAATTCTTTTACTGTATGATAGACATACTTATAGACCTTCTTCTTCAGACTATCAAATCCAATCCCTTTCAAGTACTCTGGAGTGCACCAATCCTGGAAATACATAAGGCAATGCCCCATTATCCTAAACTTCATCTTTTTTAATTTTTCAAATCCCCATCTTATAGCATGTTCAGTAAATCTATATCTTTTTTCTTCTGGTTCTATATCAGTCCATGGCAAAAATACCGTAGTAAAATTACATCCAGCCTTTTTCATAAGGGAGACTGCCTCTTCGTCAAAACCTCTAAAATGATTGCTAAAGAAGCCAAATAAGAAAGGCTCTTCTGTTGTCTTCCTCTTCTTAATTGACTGGTTAGCAACTTCTAACTCAAGTATCTCTCCTGCAAATAATATCTCTTTTAGTGCCATTTCAGCAAAAGAACTACATTTTTGAGGTGAATTTTGACTCCTTTGGGCTTCATCTAAAAAATTTCTTGCTTTCTGTATCCTTTCAAGATAATCTGAAGGTACTTTATAGCCTTGGCTAATATATTTACTCTCAACCCTTGAAACCCAAGCGAAATGCGACTTTGCAACTTCATATAATAAGTTTAGACGCAACTTTTTATCCGTTTTTGTAAGGAGATAACCTTTACCTTCATTGTCTGCTCTTAACATCACCTTACCAAAGCCCTTTACCTCCCAAAGCAGATGAATTGCTATTCTTTTGTTAACCAGCACAGCTAACTTAGGTTTACCAAATCCATATTGTAGACTAAATATTGGGGTATCATCAATCTTGGCTGCATAAAAGTATCCATAACATTTTTCCCAAAGCCTCTGAGATTTAATAAATTTGTCATCTTGATAAACATCAAAGACTACAGTACCAAAATCCTTGCCGACAAGAGCTATCCTATTTACAAGAAGCACTTTCATAGAAAGCGGGGATAAGCCTATTATAACCAATAAACCCACAAGGATGATCACTCCGAGAAATGAGAACTTTATTGCTCTATTCTTAAGTAGCTTGCCACATCTATCCTTCAACTCAAAATCGGCTAATTTCAAGAAACTAATGCAAAGCAAGAAAAGACCTATCAGAGGTAATAACAACTCTGTGATAGGCCAGATGATATTAATATCGATTGGAGAAAACTTGCGAATTTTGGGAAATGTCCACAAAAAATAATTTAGTATTCCATACAGAGTAAAGATGAAGAATCCAAAGCTCGCAAAGAGAAAAGCAGGTCTTTTCTTACATCCTGAAAGGGCTATAATAAATCCTCCCAATCCAATTACAGAGATAGAGATAGAGATAAAGTATAATAATAAAAAACTCTCACCCATCTGTTTATTTCACTCCTTATTCTATCTTCAAAGATATGCCTTGGGCAATTTCATATAATGGTTTGCGGATAAAAGAAACCCAGCGCTTTTGCAATTATTATATCCATTGTCTTCAT
>JBBIOC010000205.1:0-2292 GCA_037443585.1 Candidatus Omnitrophota bacterium | reverse complement strand
AACTCTCCGTGAATCTCTCCTTTAAAAAGAGAACGCAGGTTATAATAAATCCTAAATTCTTTTATCCTAAAATTATAAGTGGGCTTGTGTTCTATGTCTATATCAGAAAAGGTGAGTTGTCCTATTGGTTTTAAGCTGCATCCTCCAATTGAGACCTTGCTATCTATAAATACATCTTGAATCTTTTCTTTAGCTAAATATAAAATTACTGGTTTTGTAAAAACAGATAGAACCAAAAAAACTATAAGACCAATAACCAAAACCCTGATAATCCATTTCATTCAAAGCCGTTTACCTCGTGATATTAAGGATCTTATATTTAAGGATTCCTGCTGGAACCGGGACATTGACTATTTCACCTATCTTATGACCCAAAAGGCCTTTTCCAACAGGAGAAGATATAGAAATCTTTCCAGAAAAATAATCTGCTTCATCTTCTGCAACCAGGGTATAATCGAGCTCTTCATTTGAATTTAGGTCTAATAGCTGAACTTTAGCGCCAATATAAACCTTATCCTTTGGGATATTCTCATCTTCAATTATCCTCGCCCTGCTCAACTTATCCTGAAGTCCCAAAATCCTCTGCTCATTTAAGGCAAGCGCCTCTTTTGCAGCATCGTATTCTGCATTCTCACTTATATCCCCAAATCCCCGAGCACGTTCAATCTCCTTTGAGAGTTCCCTCCTTTTAACATTTGTAAGGTAATCCAATTCCTTTTTTAGTTTCTCAAAGCCTCCCCTTGTAAAAAATACATCCCCTTTAGGCATTTTCAAATCCTCCTTATTGTCAATATTATAAAACCTTCGGGATAATTTTACAATTCTTTAATGTGGAATTTAATACTGGTAAGAAGATCGTGAGGTTGGTTGCAAATAATTTAGACCCCAGATGCTATTTCATCAATTACTGATTTATATCGGTCTAATGTATATGGTGTTCCTAACTTAAAGCTATTGAAAAACTCAGGGTTCCCATATGCAGCAGAAAGTTCTACCAATTTTTCATGGTAACCACTTGATTTAATATCTCTGCCAGCTACCTTTATATAAGCGATATCCTCGTATTTTTTAACCCTTTCGTATTCTCCTTCAGCCATAGCTATTATGACCACAGCAACATTTTCAGGCTGACCTGCAATCCATTTTTCAAATCCATCATTATCAGCTATGACATTCTCTGCAAAGACAGCGATAATCTGGTCCTTTGAGTCATCCTGTTGCCTTCTTGGGGATTTAGCTACTGTTGCTATAGTCTTACCTCTTTTACGTATCTCAATAAGTTCTTGTGCCCGAGCTGCTACATAGGAATTATCTTTAAGCCCAGCCAATCTATTTAACTCCACTTCAGCAACTCTTGCATCCTCTTCTACCTGGCTCAAATCTAATAGGCACTCTACTGCCATAAGACGCTCTGAGTCACTACCTTTATCTGATGCTAATAGTCTTCGTGAGACCCTTATACTTATCTCTATAACTAACCTGTGTAGATTATTAAACTGGTCATACTTTCTCCTTGCGCCGTACATATACTTTCTGCCGAATATTGAAAGTAGGTCAGTATCTCTATAACGTGCTCCTCTGCTCTTGCGTGCTAATAGCTTCTCTACAATCTCATCTCTCTTAAGGTGTTCAAGGTGTGATAGTTCTGGGGCCTTGGCAGCCTCATCAATAAGCTCAAGTAGTGTCCCTATATTTCTATTTCCCGGGGTATCACCTTTGACAACACTATCAATAAATTTATAATAGAATTCAAGTTCGATAGCAGGAATTTCAGTATTTAATCTTTCTAACATAGCCTCAAATACATCAGGCTCAATACCGGGATTATCTATAGGTCGACCCATCTGCCGGGCTTCTACTATCTGAGCCCAGGCATCTAATTTCTTATTTGCAGAAGTAACTGTTGTCACCTTATTTTGATATTCTTTTAATGCATCTTTCCGTGCCTCTAATTCCGCCTCACCTACTTCTCCTTCTGGCTCCACAGGTGGGGTAAGTGCAAGGGCCTCTTTTTCCTCGTCTGTCAACATAAAATTAAGCGTATAAAGTTCCTCAAATCTTCTCTGAATATCAATATATCGGTCTACATCGCCGAGTGTTGGTGACTCAGCAGAAATAATATCATTGAGCCACTTCTTACCTATGGCAGCTGGCTTACCTCTACGGCCAAGCTCTCTTATCACCTTTAGAGCCTCAAGCGTATCATATAGAAGTCTTATATCAGATTTTAAGAGTTCCCTCCTACCAAGGCCATAGACAACAGGAGCTACAACAGGTGCGGGCATCAGACCT
>JBBIOC010000204.1:982-2330 GCA_037443585.1 Candidatus Omnitrophota bacterium | reverse complement strand
AAAATCTTTTCCAAGTATTGGCTCTTTGAAAAATCCTCTGATAGAACAGGGTGTCTATAGAATTCCTTGTCTTCTAACTTAAGCAACGTAATATTATTTTGGCCAATCTTTAAGGCAAGCATCTTAGAAATTTCAGAAGAATGTCTTCTTAAAATCCGTATATCCTTCATTAAGCTTTGATAACTTCCCTGAACCAAATCTGTGCTGATATGTCGAGTCTCTTCACTCTCCTTTGCTGTTAGATTTAAGGTGGGGCTCTTTATCTGGCTTATAATTCCAGAATGTGGCTCACAGACTAAGTCTGTGATATTTTCAGAATACCAGTGGTATCTGCGTGCAGTCTGATTTTGTATATTCATACCTTGCTGCACCACTGCCCAGGCCCCTGAATTTGAAAAAAAGAAACTGTGATGATATATCTGGAATCCGTCCTGCACCAAAGCACTATCCACCTTGGCTGCCATCCTTGAATTATAAACTAAATTATTTACCTTTGGTTCAGGCAGACTCAAGGCTTCGCCCCAACTGGTAATCTCGTCAGGGGTCTTTCTGGAAGTCTTCCCTTTCCCGCCACATATAAAAATCCCTAAATCCCATTCACTGCCACGAATAGCTTCTTTTAAAGCTGCGGTCAAAATAGTGGTCAGGCCTGAGGCATTCCAATCAAAGGCAAGGACTGTTCCTAAGGATTGAAACCATACCGGGTCAGCGAGCCTTTTTATAAACTCATCTGGCCCGTATTCTTCATTCATCACCCGTAATATCTGACGACCTAACCTCACCATCCTATCAAAAAGCCATTTAGGACATTTCCCAGAATCTAAGGTAAATGTAGCAATGCCCCTTTTAATCATATCTCCTCTTTTTAAAATAGTCTTTTAATATCTTCAACACCCCTAAAGATAACAAACCCAAAAAAGTAGCAGTAAGAAGTTTGCCAGGCTGAATCCTTTTCTTCCTCAATACAACACCTAACCCTATTAGAAATCCAATAATAGTAAAAAGTAATATAATAAACATTTTTAGAGCTTATTTTTGTTCTTCTTTTGGCGAGATAGGTTTTTTATGCAGAAGTTCCTCATCAGGGTTTATTGCACGAAAGATTGGCATATTTGCTTCAGTAGCAACATATATAACATTAGGATTTTGATTGAGCGTATTTATCCAAAGATAATGGAGGTATTGACTTGTCAAACTCTGATTTATTATTGATTGGGCATCGCGGATACCTCCTGCCTCCACGCGTTTTCTCTCCGCCTCAAGCTGCTCCCTCTGCAAGACAAACTTCATCCTCTCTGCTTCCTGTTCTGCCTTTAATTTCTGTTCAATTGCTGAACTTACAGTCACG
>JBBIOC010000204.1:0-970 GCA_037443585.1 Candidatus Omnitrophota bacterium | reverse complement strand
TCACGGGCAATGTAATTGCCCTTAAAAGTACGCGTTCAATAACAATGCCTCTCTCCTCAACAAGGCCCTTTAAGGAATCATAAATCGCCTGTGCAAGCATCTCTCTCTCAGAGGTATATAATGCCTTTGCTTCATGGCCTACAGTAACTCCTCTGGAAGCAGCGCGAAATTGGGGCACTAACACTACCTCTTTATATTCCGGACCTACTGTTTTATATACCACCACTGCTTTAGAAGGGTCTAATTTATATAAAACTGAAACATCTAAAGCCACATTCAAACCCTCTTTGGAAGGGACATTCATAGTCTCTTTCTCTTCCTGAGTTCTTATTGATAAATTTATGACCCGTGCCAGTGGATTGACAAAATTGATACCGCTATTTAATGGCTGAGGTGAAACCCTGCCAAAGAAATCTACTATCCCTACATGTCCAGCAGGAACAACCCTTATCATACTAAAAACAATGCCTAAGACCAAGCCGATTAACGTTGTAGCAATTATAGGTTTTATTGAACCTGTCCTGGCAGTCTGGATAAATATAACCCCAAGTATAAAACCCAAAACCAAAGTAATTAGGAATACCATATGCCACCTCCCAGTTTAATATATCGCTGCAAAGTTTATGCCAATCTCTGTGGAATGATTCTTAGGCTCGTAACCAAATCCGACCAAGACCCCAGAATATGTAACGTTTTCCTCTTCTGATTTATCAATATTCCAATATCTTATAAAAGGCTCAATTACAAAATCCACCCTTTCGCCTTTTTTTTGAAACCTCAGCGCTCCTCTTATCCCATAGCCATCGTGTTGGTCATTTTCAAGGTCATTAAAACCGGGGTCGGCATCGCTTAAGTGGCTCTTCTGAACCCCTCTCCAGAAATAGTCATACTCAATCGTTGCCCCGATAGACCAGTCACTCTTCGATTTAGTGATAAACTCAATGCCCAATGGGCTATAGAAATAATTTGA
>JBBIOC010000203.1:1501-2349 GCA_037443585.1 Candidatus Omnitrophota bacterium | reverse complement strand
AAAGACACTGATTTGCACTGATAATCAATCAGCTTTTGTAGGGCAGGTTTAAACCTGCCCTACAAAAGCTTAATCAGTGGAAATCAGTAAAAATCAGTGCGAATCAGTGTTCAAAATAATTATCTTTTAGAGATCTCAAGGCATTAAGCGTTTCTTCTGCCTCTTTCTCATCGAGCCTTGCTATGGCAAAGCCTGCATGGACGATTACATAGTCTTCTATTTTTGCGTCTTTTAAAAATTGTAAACCAATTCGCCTTTTGACTCCTTCGGCGTCAACTGTTGCAAAATCACCGTCTATTTCTATAATTTTCATTGGTATGCCAAGGCACATCTTTGGTAACGTAAAAATTTTGCACAGATGGGCACAGATTAGAAGAAATAGATGATCACAGATTTTAATCTGTGCTAATCTTGCATCTTTTAATCTGCGCTCATCTGTGCTTTAGATTCAATGCAGCAACAATCTGACCTAATGCGATTCCGCCATCATGACAGGGAACCCTGTTATGGCTGAAGACCTTAAATCTATTCTCTGTTAATAAAGGCTCGGCCCTTTTGTTTATAAATCTATTCTGAAATACCCCGCCACTTAAGGCAACATTGTCTATCTTGAATTCCTCTCTAATCTTAATACAGACATCCTTTATCATTTCACAAATTGCATTATGGAATTTGAAAGATATCTCACCAGTGCCTAAGCCCATTTTTAAATCCTCTACAATTGCTTTTATAACACTCTTCGGGTCTATAATAAAGACTCCATTTTCCCTAATTATCTCAAACTTATACAGCAAGCTGTAGGGGACACTTAAGTGTCCCCTACAGCTTAATTTCTTTTCAAGTTCTAC
>JBBIOC010000203.1:0-1471 GCA_037443585.1 Candidatus Omnitrophota bacterium | reverse complement strand
CCCTAAAATCGAAGAGGCTGCATCAAAGAGCCGGCCAATACTTGAAGTAAGAGGAGAATTTATTTTCCTATCTAACATCTTCTTCAAGATTGCTAAATCTCTTTCTCTCTTTTTAAGAAAACCTATTTCCAGATTTTCAAACCCATCTCCATATGCCTGATACAAATAAGAAAAGCCCATACGCCAGGGCTCTCTGATTGCGGCCTGTGCACCAGGCATTGCAATGTTTTTTAAATGTGCAATGCGCTTAAGGCCAAAAGGTCTGACTAATAAAAATTCACCTCCCCATACATTTCCATCCAGTCCATACCCTGTGCCATCAAAGGCAACACCAATCACCTCTTCCTCTGCAATCTGATTCTCAAACATACAGCTTAAGATGTGGGCGTGGTGGTGCTGAACACCTATTCTTTGCAGTTTAGATGGCAGTTCTAAGGCATATTTTGTAGAGAGGTAATCCGGGTGAAGGTCATAGACAACTATCTCTGGCTCTACTTCAAGTTCTCTCTTTAAAGAATCTATGTTTTCTTCAAAAGCCTTTAAATTTTCACGGTCCTGCAAATTCCCTGAAGAATTATTTGAGTATATTGTTTCTCCATCAAAGATTGCAAAGGAACCCTTTGATTGAGCGCCTACTGCTAGGATGATTTTTTTAAAATTTAGGTCTGAGTCAAATCTAAAAATTTCCATATATGAAAACTAAAAATCATCTCTGGCAAGTTTTGAGATTGCGATGGTCTTTTGTATTATATCATATGCCAACTCAGACGGCAGGGTCCCAAGGCCACAACTGGGGGTTATCAATGAGTTTTTATAAATCAACTCTATTGGGATATCCTTTTGAGAAATCTTTTTAATCTGGGATTCTAATCTTTTAAAAAGCGAATTTTCAGTCTCAGTAAATGTAGCCTCTGAAGTAGGAACAGCGCCCCAGGCAATAGAGCCACCTCTTTCTAAAAATTTTCTTATCTCATCTGGATAAAGTGCTAAAGACTCTGAGAAAGAATAGCTATCAAAACTTATTATATCAGTATGGGTGCCTGCTAAAAGCGACCAATCTGTATTGCCGCAACAATGGATGCCTGCAAATATCCCTTCATTATGAATTGCATCAATTATTGTATTTAAAGATGCTATAATCTCATCTCTGTCAATATTAAAAAATGAAGAACCAAAGTTTGCAAGGTATGGTTCATCTATAAAAATGATAATATCTTTACCAAGTTTCCTTAAAAATTTTATCTGCCACCTTGCCTTCATCTCAAGAAGTTTTAAGATTATCTCTTTATAACTCTCATTATAGATTATAGACCGCCCAGTCTGGTCAACTATTGAAAGCCCAAAACTTATTGGCCCGGTTATTTGACCTTTGACTATTTCAAAACCATTAGAGCTATAATTTTCATAGAATGAATAGAGCCCGGAGGCAAAGTCTTTATTTATCTTAAAATGTTCTGGGTCATTAGAGAGA
>JBBIOC010000202.1:0-2370 GCA_037443585.1 Candidatus Omnitrophota bacterium | reverse complement strand
AGTTATCCGACAACGGATGCGCATTTAAAATTTGGCAGCTTAAGTATGGTAGCGCATATTTATAACGATAGCGTCGCCAAAATTTTAAAGCGTTATCCCGAAAAATTTATTGGCGCAGCCGTCCTTCCCGTGGATAATTCAACAGATATGATAGGTGAATTGAAACGTGCCGTGGAAGAATTTGGTTTTAAAGCAGTTTCCCTCGCCTCCAGTTATAACGGGGTTTACCTCGATGATAAAAGGTTTTTGCCGGTGTATAAGAAAGCAAGGGAGTACAATATGCCCATATTCGTGCATCCTCAAGTAGTAAACCCTATTGGCTATGAGAGAGTGCAGGATCCATTGCTTACCCCGGTTATCGAATATGTTTTTGATACGACGATGTGCATAGGCAAACTTTTAATGGCGGATATCCTGCGTGATTATTCTGAAGTTAAATTTATCTTTGCTAATTTCGGCGGAGTGTTGCCATTTTTGCTCAACCGTTTTGACGCCACCTACCAGATGCTTAGAGGGATAAATTTCGTCAAGGATTTAAAGGGAAACCCTTCGGATTTCTTAAAGAATATATATGTGGATACCGGCGGGGATAAAGTAAGAGCTAATTTTTTGTTGGCCTTAGAATTTCTAGGGCCAAAGCATTTATTATGGGGGAGCGACTGGCCGGCTAAAAAAGACGTTTCCGGCTCAATTCAGGCGGTTGGAGATTTAAGCATCAGCGATTCAGATAAAGAAGATATTTTAGGCGCAAACTTAGAAAAGTTATTAGGGACTACTGAAGGAGACTGATTTATGCAGATGCAGAGAGAGATTCATCTTACGGGAAAAGACCTAATCCAGATGGTGCAACTTAGGCCGCAGGATGTCGGCATTTACGCAATTGTGCCTGGACCAAAAGACAGATTAGAAGTTTTAATTAAAAAATTAGAAAACCCGCTGCGAAATTTTTCTTTTATGGAATATACTATGTATACAGGTTTCTATAATGGAATTAAAATAACGGCGATGAATGGCGGAAGATTTTCTACAGATACAGCTATCACTACGGAAGTGATTTGTAATGCGCAGATAAAGAATATCATCCGTATTGGAACCTGTGGAGCTTTAGATGAGAATATCAAGATTGGAGATTTAATTTTAGTAGATAAGGTAATCAGAGGAGATGGAGTTACACCCTATTATGTGGATAAAGATTTTAAGACACTTTCTGATAAAGAGACTACTGATGCTCTATATGAGGTAGCAAAAAATATGGGGGTAAACATTCACCGTGGGGGAATCTGGACAACAGATGCATTGTTGCGCGAAACAAGAGAAATAGTTGAAGAAAAACGCAAAGAAGGAGCAATTGCTGTGGATATGGTATCCTCAACACTTTTGACCATTGCCCAAATCTATAATGTAAAAGCCGGCTCAATTTTAGCTGTCAGTGACAATGTCATTACTGGTGAGATGGGCTTTATGAATCCACTTTATTATCTAACTGAGACAAAACTTATTGAGATTGCTTTGGAGACAGTAAAAAGATTAGCCGAGAGTTGATAGCCAATACCCTATGCACTCTCAACTTTCGGAGAAAAGTTATGGATTTTTCTCCACTCTTCTGGCCAATAAAATTTAGGAGCAATACTATCTATATCCTTGATGAGACTTATCTGCCACAAAAAATAAAGTATATAAAGATAAAGAATTATAAACAAAGCTGTTCGGTGATAAAAGAGATGAAGACACGTGGCTTTGGTCAGGTATTACTGGTATTATATACTTTTCTATTAATTATCCATCAGTATAAAGAAAAGAAAGATTTAATCTTAGTATTAAATAGAGCTGCCCAAGCCATAAATACCTCTCGGCCAACATTACCTTTTAGAGTCTTAACCCATATGGTCTTGGAATGGACAGAGAAAGATTTACCCTTAGAAAAATGTATCTTAGGATTTTTGGATAAATTAAAGAATGCCCGCATTAGACAGGCAGAACAAGCCAGCAAATTAATAAAAGACAGAGATACAATCCTTACGCATTGTAATGTTTCCGGACTCTTACCTTTAGTGGGTGAATTTTGCCGAAAAGAAAATAAAAGAATAAGTTTTTTTGTTACGGAAACTCGTCCTTATTTACAAGGAGCACGTTTGACATCTTGGGAGTTAAAGAGAGCAGGTTTTGAGGTCACAATTATCTGCGACAATATGGTTGCTCAAGTTTTTTCTGAAGGAAAGGTTAACAAGGTAATTATAGGTGCTGACCATTTAGCCAAAAATGGAGATATTGCCAATAAAATTGGCACTTATCAGATTGCTATTTTAGCCCAGCATTTTAAAATTCCTTTTTATGTTCTCTGCCCGCCGGCATCCAGCACCAAAAGTGGCG
>JBBIOC010000201.1:252-2375 GCA_037443585.1 Candidatus Omnitrophota bacterium | reverse complement strand
TATACGAATCTTTTTCATAACATACCTCCCAAATCATATATCATTTGTAAATCTTGCTCCACTGGCCTGCCCTTTGTAGTCAGATATCCTCCGATTATCATTCCATTTGCACCTGATAAGAAGGCAAGGGCCTGAAAATCCCTTAAGTTTAATTCCCTGCCACCCGCAACCTTGATTACGCTTTTAGGCAATATAAATCTAAATATTGCAATAGTCTTAAGAATCTCAAAGATAGACAAGGGCCTCTGATTTTCCAAAGGCGTCCCAGACCTGGGATTTAAGATATTGATTGGAACGCATTCTACGCCCAACTCTTTTAAAAAGAATGCCAGCTCTATCCTATCTATCGGGGATTCACCCAAACCAATAATCCCGCCTGTGCAGGCTTCTATTCCAAGCGCCCTTAGATTCTGAACAGTCTTATATCTATCCTCAAATGAATGTGTGGTGCAGACCTTGCCAAAAAATTCCTTAGAGGTCTCCAAATTATGATTGAATCTTTTTATTCCAAGAACTTTTAATTCCTTCATCATCTTTTCTGTAATCCTGCCTAAAGAACAATCTACTTCAATAGCAATCTCATCCCTGATTTTTCTCACAGCATCCTTTATCTTCTCAAATTCCTCTTCTTCTGGTACAAGGCCACTTGTAACAATACAGAAACTCTGAGCACCTATTCTCTTAGCATTTCTTGCAGCCTCAAAGAGTTCTAAACTTGATACCAAAGGATAAACCCTGCAATCAGTATTATAAAAAGAAGACTGGGCGCAGAACTTGCAGTCCTCAGGGCACGCGCCGCTCTTTGCATTTATAATAGAGCAAAGGTGCATCTTATCACCACAAAATCTCCTCCTGATCCTGTCTGCTGAATAGAGCAAAAGCAATAACCCATCTCTATCTACCTCAAGAAGTTTTATTGCATCCTCAAATTCAACTGAACTGCCATCCAGAATCCTATCAAGTAAATCTAAGACGAACTTTCTCATATACTTTAAGATTATACTGGAATTTAGGTTACTGTCAACTAAACTCTGCTTTTTGGTTAACAATACTTTAGAAATGGTCTATTTTAAGTTAACCCCGCCCTTTTGAGAAATTAGTCTATCATAAAATAAGAGGAACTAATTACTACAAACAAGGCTAATCCTTAAATTTCAACCTGTATCATCTAAGCGAACCGCTTCACTCAAAAGGGCGGGGTTAACGATTGGCAAGAAGCCCTGACAATAAGCTCTGTCGAAAGTTTTATCTTTTTATGTGTGGTGAGTTTTCCTGACATAATTTCTTCTAACAACTGCGCTGAAACGATTCCCATCTTTACAAGTGGCTGGCGGATTGTGGTCAGAGGTGTAGGCGAATAAAAAGCAGCTGGGCTGTCATCGAATCCAACTATCGAGAGTTCCTGCGGCACCTTAACTCCGAGTTCCCAACTTGCTTCCAAAATGCCCAATGCCATGTTATCACTTGCAGCGAATACGGAAGTGGGCCTCGGGGTCTCTTTCAGCAATTCTAATGATAACCTCTTTGCTAAAGGCTTGCCAAAATCCCCATACTTTATATAATTTTTATTTTTTTCGATATGGTGTTTTTGCAAACCCTCGAGGTAACCATTCAATCTCTCTATCCCAACCTGGCTCCTTAAGTTCCCAGTAATGGTTGCGATTCTAGTATGGCCAAGACTTACTAAATAGTCTACTACATGTACACCTGCGTTAAAATTATCTATTGCTACACAGCTCACAGGCAGTTCTTCAGTAAAGTAGTTCATTACCACACACGGAATATTATTCTTTAAGCAATAATCAAGCTCTTCTTCATTGCCAATGATATCTGCGAATATGACCCCATCTATTGATAAGGTATTTATAGAGGCTGTCTTGTTTGTAAGGTGTAATAATAGGTCGAGTTTCAGATGCTCTACGCCAAGCCCGACACCCTTCAAAATCTCCATAGCATAAAAAGAACCGAATACATCTTCATATCGTGGTATAACAAGCCCTACTACAAAATTCTTCTTTCTTGTTGCAAGGCGATGGGCAGATATGTCAGGCCTGAATTTTAACCGCTTTATAGTCTTCTCCACCCTTTCTCTGTTCTCCCTTTTTACCGAAGGCAATTTATTT
>JBBIOC010000201.1:0-221 GCA_037443585.1 Candidatus Omnitrophota bacterium | reverse complement strand
CCTCCCTAGCCACATCCTTTATGCTTATTTTTTTTGTCATAAGAGACCTCTATTAAAAAGTCTGCTTACACCGCCAAAGCGCAAAATTTTTCATAAAAGAATTCTTTGCGTTTTTGCGGGATTTGGCGATTTTGCGGTGTTAAGGGTAGTTTTTAAAATATCATAATAGTTTCTCCCCTTTAGGCCCGACTATATTTGCAGTAACGAAGATAAGTAGGTTT
>JBBIOC010000200.1:0-2375 GCA_037443585.1 Candidatus Omnitrophota bacterium | reverse complement strand
ATGACCCTGATGTCCTGGACGTATTAAGGATAACTCTCGAAGGAGAAGGGTATGAGATATCAGAAGCACATGACGGCGAAGAAGCAATAGAGCTAATCAAAAGAAGGCCGCCAAACCTTTTGATTGTAGATTTTAAGATGCCAAAATTAGGAGGGGACGAAGTATGTAAGATTTTAAAAAATGATATCCTGCTTCAGTATTTGCCTATAATAATGCTCACAGGAAAAGGCGAGGTAATGGATAAGGTGAAAGGGATAAATGCAGGGGCAGATGACTATATTGTAAAACCCTTTGAACCACAGGAGCTGGTAGCGAGGGTAAAGATGATTTTAAGGCGCACTGCAAGGGATTTGGATGCTAATCCCTTGACGAGGCTGCCTGGAAATGTCTCTATATTAAATGAACTTCAAGAGAAAATAGACAAAAAGCTCCTCTTTGCAGTCTGCTATACAGATTTGGATAAGTTCAAGGCCTTCAATGATAAATATGGATTTGAAAAGGGCGATGAGGTTATTCGTCAGACTGCGCGTATCTTGATCTCAAGTGCCAAAGAATTCGGAAATCCAGAGGATTTTATTGGCCATATAGGTGGGGATGACTTTGTAATAGTAACAACCCCGGATAAGGCTGAAAGGATTTGCAAAAATACTATAGATGAATTCGATAAGATGGTGCCAACGCTTTATGATAAAAAAGACCTTGAAAAAGGATACATCATTGGGAAGGATAGACAGGGCAAAACTGTCAAGATTCCCATTTTATCAATATCTATTGGAATCGTCACAAATGAAAAGCGTCAGTTTACACATGTTGGTGAAGTAGGACAGATAGGTGCGGAATTGAAGGAATACGCAAAGTCGCTTGAGAAGAGTAACTATGTAAAGGAGCGGAGGGCTGGTGCGCGGGGTGGGACTTGAACCCACATGCCCGAAGGCATACGCCCCTCAAACGTACGTGTCTGCCAATTCCACCACCCGCGCCAAAAATTTTGCGAAGCAAAATTTAATCCCAAACAACCCTAATTTTACTGATAGGTTACAAGGGACCAAATCATATCATAATATAACATAATAATTTTTATCCCTCAAGGAATTTCAGACATCACGCCTGTTTTACAGACCTCGGCATACCTCTTCGCACTTTCTCTGACAGTCCTTTTGTAAGTATCATAGTCAATCTCTATCAGCCCGAACCGAGGGGCGAAACCTTTTTCCCACTCAAAATTATCCATCAGCGACCAATAAAGGTAGCCTATTACCTTAACCCCTTTTTCCATAGCGAAGCAAATATTCTTTAAGTGGCTGTATATATAATCCCAGCGCAAATTATCGTCTTGGGTGCAGATGCCGTTTTCTGTTATGATTACGGGCAGACTATATCTTTTAAGCTTTAAAAGCAGCTCATATATTCCTTCAGGATAAATATCCCAGCCTAAATAACTTTTCTTAACCGGATCATGGTTATTTTGGCAAACATCAAATAGCAGATTGCCAATGCCTAATTTTTTTAGTTCCACTAATTGGCGCGAATAATAATTTACCCCAACAAAATCCATTGCCTCCTGCCGCATTATTCTATCAAGAAATCCAAAATTATACCATCTATCTCTTACTGAAGCAGCAAAGCGGTTCAATACGCCCTGCGTGCAGGGAACAAAGACCTGCATAAGCTGGGCAATACCTATAGAAGGTTTTTCAAGTCTTAACTCTTTATAAATCTTATGGACCAGGCGATAGGCCTTGATGTGAGCAGAAAGAAGATTGTCATGGACTGACTTTGCTTTCAGATATGACTTTTCCTGCGGAGGCCATATCCCAAAGATATAGGAATGGGATATATAAACAGTGGGCTCATTTATAGTAACCCAGTAATGGACATACTTTGCCAGAGAACAAACTACAAAATCGCAGTAACGCAGGAAATTATCTATCGAGCGCTTATTCTGCCAGCCACCTAATTTACTAAACCAGATAGGGTTTGTAAAATGGTGTAGCGTAACCAGGGGTTCAATATCGCGCGACCTCAAAGAAAGAATAACATCTATATAATGTTTTAATTCTTTTTGAGAGAATCTTCCCTCCTCAGGCTCGATGCGGCTCCACTCTATAGAAAGCCGGTGTGCATTATGATTTAAGGTTTTAGCCAGGTCAAAATCCTGTTCGTAAAGTTCATAGTGGCGACAGGCCTGACCAGAATTTTCCCTGCCTGTAGCCTTCTCCCAATGCCACCAATCAGAATTGACATTATTCCCTTCTACCTGATAGGCGCTCGTCGCTGTTCCCCAGAGAAAATCCTGTGGAAATTCTATCATATTATGATTATATCATTATCTTGTCTTGACTTAAATATTAAAACATTGTAGATTATTTATATGT
>JBBIOC010000199.1:0-2426 GCA_037443585.1 Candidatus Omnitrophota bacterium | reverse complement strand
CTTAAAGGGAAGATATAGTTATACAGACCCGGTCTTAGACCCTCGACCTGAAACTGAACTTGGCGGAATATTAACAGGGGAGCTTGCCAGTATAGGTAATTTAACCTACTCAGTTGAAGAGGCTGAGCCAGATGGTTATAAAAAAATATTGGTAAAGGTGAGCTGGAATGAACCTCGATTATAAAAAATATGAAAAAAATATTTTTTAACGCAGATATACGCGGATTACACGCGGATTTACGCAGATTTATTACTGGAGAAATCCGCGAATATCCGCGTGCCAATCAGCGAAAATCCACGTTTAAGAAAATTTTTCAGATGCTTCATAATAAAGGATTGACATTGATGGAAGTACTGATCTCAATGCTCCTTTTGAGTGTAATTTTCTTGGCTGTTACAAGCATATTCTATGCAAACCATAGATTTTTTTTAAGTGCAAATAGCAAGGCAATCTTACAGTCTGAACTTGGATACGCCTTAGACCATATGCAAAAGAATATAATACAGGGGGTGGGAGATAAAAATAATCCTGCAGTAGTTTCATCTAGCAGCGATTCTTTGCAGGTCAGGATTGATAAAAATATTTCTCCCACTTTTGGTAATTATACTGATGATACCTGGATAGGTTATACACGTTCACTTGATGGAAAATTAATTTATAATGATGGTTCTTCAAATGAATCCCTGTGCGCTGATACTATAAATGTCACCAGCTTAACTTTCTCTTTGGAGAATGATTTTTTAGTAAATATCCAAATCGCTGGTAGTAGAGCATTTGGAGACAGAACAGAGTCGCTCACTCTTTATTCCACAGCCTACCCAAGGTTTATGTCTAATAATTAGAGATATTTTTGTAATCAATAGAAGAATTTCGGCATCGGAATATTTTCAACATCGGTATCAACTTCGGGACTGGGCCGATAGTTCAGCTGGGAGAACGCTACATTCGCAATGTAGAGGTTGAGGGTTCGAATCCCTCTCGGTCCACCAGAACCGCAAAAACGCAAAATTTAGCCATGCAATAGACTCGTTCCGCCAAAACGCAAAATATATAAAAGAAAAGCGATTATGGCAAGGATTTTTATTCCATCAGAATTTATTGAAAAATCCTATATTAAATTGACAGATAGAAAAACCATTCACTATATAATAGATGTATTGCGCCTTAAAGAAGGGGATTTTGTAGAAATCTTTGATGGGAAAGGGAATGAGTATTCAGGACTTATTAGAGAAGCCAAGCCAAAAGAAGTCCTTATAGAGATTTTAAAAAAAGAATTGATATCAAAGAGAATGAGACCAGAGATTATACTTTTTCAGGCCATTTCAAAGAAAAATAGTTTTGAATTTATTCTGGGAAAGGCCACAGAACTCGGTGTGAGTGAGATAATACCAATTATAACCGAAAGGACTGTTCCAGACGTTTCTAAAAAGGCGGAATTAAAACTGAGGCGCTGGCAGTCTATAATTGAAGGGGCTGTAGGTCAATGTGGCAGGATAGATACCCCAAGGCTTTCTAAGCCCATATCCTTTGAGGAAGCTATGAAAGCCCCAAACGAAAAAGAGCTAATTCTGTTTGCCTGTATTGACAAGAATACCAAAAGGTTGAAAGATGTCCTGAGAGGTAAAGACCCTGAAAGGGTTATATTATTTGTCGGCCCTGAAGGGGATTTTAGCAGAAAAGAAGTTTTAAGAGCTAAAGAGGCAGGTTATAATTTAGTTTCCTTAGGCGATAATATTTTGCGAGTTGAGACCGCGGTAATAAATCTTATTTCAATTATAAGATACGAATTTTCTTGATATTATATGAAAACCTTCGCAATCAAAACGCTGGGCTGTAAAGTAAATCAATATGAGTCACAGGTTATTCGTGAGCAACTCTTGTCAGCAGGTCTAAAAGAGGCGCCTTTTGATACAAAATTTGCTGACATCTATGTAATAAATACCTGCACTGTGACCCGAGAGAGTGACCGAAGGTCTCTAAAATATATTAGAGATAAAGTAAACAATAATAATGCGACCATAATAGCGACGGGTTGCCTAACTGAACTAGACGAGGGCATATTTAAACAATTCCCCAATATCACCTTGCTTAAGAATGCCCAGAAAGATAAAATTTCAGAATTGCTGAATCTAAGTTTAAGAAAAGACAGATGCCCCATAATACAGGATTTTAAAAATCATTCTCGCGCATTTGTTAAGATTCAGGATGGATGCGACAACCTTTGTTCATATTGCAAGGTGAGATTGGTAAGAGGCAGGTCTGTTAGCAGGCCATCTAAAGAGGTCATTGCAGAGGTAAATACTTTGATAGAAAAAGGTTTTCAGGAGATTGTATTGACAGGTATTTGCCTTGGTTCTTACGGAAGGGATATTTCTAAAGAATTAAACCTCTCTTCTCTTTTAGGAGAAATTCTAAGACTTAATGG
>JBBIOC010000198.1:0-2453 GCA_037443585.1 Candidatus Omnitrophota bacterium | reverse complement strand
ATACAAAAATGGTATCATTATAATTGGAGATAGAAATGAGACTGATTACCAGAAACACAGATTATGCAATAAGGGCATTATGTTTTATTGCAGAAAATAATAAAAAAGAGATTATCTCTGTAAGCGAGTTAGTAAAAAATTTAAAGATTCCAAGACCTTTCCTAAGAAAACTGCTTCAGATTTTAAATAAGAAAGGCCTTTTAAGGTCTTATAAAGGTAAGGGCGGCGGTTTTGAATTAGCAATGCTACCTGAGAAGATTTTTTTAGTCGACCTGATAGAGATTTTTCAGGGGCCTTTAAATTTAGATGAATGTATCTTTAAAAGAAGGAGCTGCCCAGATATAAAAAGTTGCCTGCTGAGAGAGAAGATAGAGGCTATAAAAGATTATGTCTCTGAGGAATTAAAGTCCATTACCATTAAATCACTAATAAATTCGGAGGTGTAAGATGGCGAACAGAACAGAATTAAAAGAGATGCTAAAAAAACTTCATGAGGCTAAACCAGAAGAACTTGAAGGCATTAAAAAAGAAGCAGCAACGTACTTCAAGGACACAGACCCAAAGGAACTCGCATTGGCAGAACAAGAGCTTATCCAGGAAGGCGTAGCCAGGCAGGAGATGAAGAGACTTTGTGATGTCCACCTTGAGGTGATGAAAGAACAGTTGGGCAAAGTGGCAAAGAGAATCAGGCTTCCTGTATCACACCCAATCTCTATTCTTAAAGATGAGCATAAAGTAATAAAACGCAATCTAAAAAAACTAAAGCGGACATTGGAAAGATTAAAGATACTGTGTAAAATGTAAGGCAAAAAGAGAGATTAATACCTTAAAGGAGCTCTCCCATTTTTTCTTAGATACAGAAAAGCATCACCAGAGGGAAGAGGATGCTATATTTCCAAGGCTTATTGAACACGGGGTTGTAGAGCCTCCTCAGATATTCAAAGAAGACCATGTTGAATTCAAGGCAAAGAAGAAGAGCCTTAATGAAATTACAACCTCTGTAGAAAATAAAAGTTTCAAAGAATTTTTAGAGGCAGTTACTCCTATAATAGAGTTTTTGACAAAGAATTTAGAGGAACATATCTTTAAAGAGGACAACATCCTTTATCCTATGTCGCTTCAGACCTTAGAGAAAGAAGAATGGAAGGATGTGAGAAAGAAATTTGATGCCATAGGCTATTGCTGTTTTGCTCCCGCAGACTTAAGTAAGAAGAAAGGGAAAAAGTGATGCAAGATTATCTCAATAAGGGAATAAAAGAGATTATTAGTCAATTTCCTAAAGTGGCAGATATTCTTAACGAATATAATATTGGCTGTGTCCCTTGTAATGTGGGCTCCTGTCTTCTCAAGGATATTGTTGAGATTCATAACCTGCCTGAAGATGAGGAAGCGGTTCTGATGGTAAGGATTGCTAAGGCTATCTATCCTGATAGAGAGATTAAAATACCAAAAGTTGAAAGAAAAATAAAGCCTAAAGAATTAAAATATTCCCCGCCTATAAAAAAGTTAGTTGAGGAACATCTTTTGATAAAGAGATGGATTGCATTGATACCTGAGGTAATTGAGAATATAGATATAGAATCAGAAGAGGATAAAAAACTTATCCTTGATGGTGTTGGCTTTATCCGCTCCTATGCAGATAAATTCCACCATGCAAAGGAAGAGGAGGTTCTCTTTAAATACTTTGATGAAAATTTAGAGATTATAAAGACTATGTATCAGGACCACGAGACTGCAAGAGGCCATGTAAGGGCAATAATAGAAGCATTGGAAAGAAGGGACAAGAAGACAATTATTGAACATTTAAATGGATATAAAGAACTCCTTACAGAACACATAAAGAAAGAAGATGAAATTTTATATCCGTGGATGGACAGGGGTCTGTCTGTGACCCAGGTAGGCGAATTATTCCAGAGGTTCAACGAAGCAGATGAGAAGATTGGGGAGGTGGTGCCAGAGAGATGTAAAAGATTTGTTGAAACAGTAGAGAAAAGATTTAAAAATAAGAGAGAGGAGGTAATAAAATGATGGATGGTTGTCCAGGTTCAAGGATGCAGGATTTTAGGGAGAAGACTACAACCGGAGATGAGACAGGTAAGAGACCTTCAGAACTCAGGCAGTGGCCAATACAGCTTCACTTAATCTCACCTATGGCTCCATATTATCAGAAACAAGATGTGCTTCTGGCAGCAGATTGCGTAGCATATACAGCTGGAGATTTTCACAAGGACTATCTCAAAGGAAAGAGTATAGCTATTGCCTGTCCAAAGTTAGATGAGGGGCAGGATGAATATGTGGAGAAGATAAAATCCCTAATAGATGATGCTAAGATAAATACCCTTACAGTGATGATTATGCAGGTTCCCTGTTGTCACGGGCTTGTGGCTTTAGCCCAGGAGGCTCAAAGTAAGGCCAAAAGGAAGATACCCATAAAATCTATAGTGGTGGGTTTG
>JBBIOC010000197.1:0-2460 GCA_037443585.1 Candidatus Omnitrophota bacterium | reverse complement strand
GGGGTATGTATTTTATGGGGTATATTTTTGAGAATAGGCATGCAGATAAATTTATTTTGTATACTCTGCAGTTACAGTCGTCTTGATGCCACCTCTTACGTTAAACTCGCCTTCAATATGCACCCATCGCGGCTTACAGGCCCTTACAAAATCCTCTAAGATTTTATTTACTGCGTGCTCGTGGAATATACCTATATCTCTAAAATAAAGCATATACATCTTTAAGGATTTTAATTCAACACACCATTTATCAGGCTTGTATTGGATTTTTATTGTAGCAAAATCCGGTAGTCCTGTCTTGGGGCAGACACAGGTGAATTCAGGAAACTCCATCTCAACTGTGTAGTCCTTATCAGGATACTGATTCCTCCAGACCTCGATCTCTGGGGTCTTGAGTTTTCGGATATTTTTTTGCAGGCCTTCGTAGGAAGATTTCACGTGAAAATTCCTAAATAAATCAGGAGTGCTTTTTCTATCCGATATAATTTTATATTTTTTATTTATAGCGGTTCATATCCTACTTGCAAGAAATGTTCATCAAAGGTGAATGCCTTTTTTATAGACAATTCTTCCATAACTGAAAAAGAAATGCAATCTACAAAACTCAAATCTTTATCTAAAAATTTTTTATATAACCTCCATGCATTTAATTCTTGAGCCTTATTTACATAAATAATATTTAAAAATTTACTGCTAATCAGGCTATCACCCGCTTCTACAGAAATATGATATCCTGCCCTCATTCTCAACAAGGTAATTGTCTCTGAAAAGATATAATTGGTAATATACAAATTCGCTGAGGCCTTTAATAAAATATCCCACTTTTTTATGGAATCTCTATGATAGATATCCTTTTTGTTAGAAAGGGCAACAAGCGCACTGGTATCTATAAATATCTTCAAACCTTACCCCTTTTCCCATATAAATATTTATCGTGATTTACTGAAAGGTCCTTCTCTGCTTCAAATAGGCCTTTTAATTTTACAATTGGGTCGTCATTTATATTGCCTTTTCTCTCTAATCCCAATCTCTCTTTTATTCCTTTGTCAATCCAATCTCGCACCAGAACACTCTGGGGTATATGGGTCTTTTCTGAAATTTCCTTCAATAACTCTACCTGTTCTTTTTCTAATTTGGCAGTAAATGCTACTTTCTCCATCTTTATTCACCTCAAAATAACAATATCATATAATACAATAATTGTCAAGTATTTTATTTGGCTTAGGGTTTTAGTGTGTATATTGAAGAACAGAATTTTGTTTCAAGAGAAGCCCTGCTCTTTATTCAACGGGCTTGCTTGTATCTATTTTAAGTGCTTCATAGACTTTCTTCCTGAGTTTTGAAATTATCTCTCCTGCTTTTAAGGCTGAATCTACTGCTTTTGTTAATGCTGCTAAAGCCTCTCTTAACTTCTCCTTTGTTTCTTTTTCACTCATACCATCAATATCTTTTAATTTAACAGTCTCTACTATTATGCCTGCGTTTATAGATATATTATTCAAGCAATTTGCTAGATTATGAAAGTCATTTCTTATTTCTTCCATTTGATTGAATCCTCCCTTACTTCTCTTACAAAGTCTCTATTATCTCCATTATATTCTTGATATTTATGGGTTTTAAGATATATCCTTTAGCTCCTAATAACTCCCCTTCTTTCTGGACAACAGCATTCTCGTCTCCTGTAACAAAGTATACTATGGCTTCAGGGTTAATCTCTTATATCTTTTTCAACACACTAATTCCATCCATTGTAGGCAGGTGTAAATCTAAGAACACACAGTCAGGCCTCTGCTCTTCATAAAGCGGTAATCCCTCCTCGCCTGTATTGGCAGTCCAAACCTTTAGTCCCTTTCTTTGTAAGAATATAGCTAATCGCTCTATTAGTTCCTGCTCATCATCTATAATTAGAACGCTCTTCATCTTCCCCTCTTGGTTTTGGGCAGCTCAATAAAAAATGATGTCCCTTTCATATAGGTACTCTCAAAATGAATCTTCCCCTTATGATTCTCCTCTATGAGCCTCTTTATTACATACATACCTATGCCTGTGCCTGATATGGTAGAACTTTTAGTGGTAAAGTATGGTGAAAATATCTTTAATCTATTCTCCTCTTTTATGCCTATTCCATTATCTGATATTTTAATAATGTGGGAATTTCCAGTACTATGTAATTCAATCCTGATATAAGGCCTGTAATTCTTCTTCTCTTCATCGTTTAAATAAAGCCTGAGCTCTTCTATTGCCTCGTATCCATTGTCTATAGAATTAAACATAACCTCTATCATCTGTCCTTTTGAAGCGTAAAGGGTATCATCATTGCCAAGTTCTATCTCTAAATCAAAAGGTAACTCCCCTATAATAGAGTGTTTTGCCTTAAGAGGGGATATGCATAAGTCTATGACTTCTTTCAGGGAGAATTCAGAAAAGCCTGTCTCCATCTGTTGTGTGCCAGCAAATTTT
>JBBIOC010000196.1:2227-2513 GCA_037443585.1 Candidatus Omnitrophota bacterium | reverse complement strand
AGAATTTGATAGTAGTTCCTCTTCTTACCCCCTCTATTCTTCCTTGGTCTTTTGGAACAATCTTTGTAACGGTTCCGGATGGATTTGAGTATCATAGAGAGGTTGTCAATTTAATAAAGGAGTGTAGTGGTCTTTTCTTTGCTCCATGGGAAGAACTTTTCGATGTAAGACTAATAGTAAAGAGGGATGAGCAAGAATATAAGAAAATAGAACATCCAACTCCTGTGGATAATAAAGCAATAAAATCAGCATTAAAGGATAATGAAGAACCAAAAATAGAACCAAC
>JBBIOC010000196.1:1832-2181 GCA_037443585.1 Candidatus Omnitrophota bacterium | reverse complement strand
AAGCGAAAGACAGAGAAGGGAGAGATTTCTAAAAAAACATTTACAGGTCAACCTCGGTCTTTAACATGCCTGTTAATCCAAGAAGCTCCTAATATTCAAATTGAAGAAAATATAAGAGCTAGACTACAAGACATTAATGAGAATACAGATATACCAAAACTTGTTGATAGGATAAAAAGAGAGTTTATTGGTAGGGAAAAAGAATGGATCAAAACCTCTCAAGTGGGGGGGAAAGCTGCTTATGGATTTGGTACAGATGCGGGAAAGTTCTGGTGTAATATAACAGAAGCTAAAAAGGTAATTAACAGTGCAAAATCATTAAGTAGAAATGGAAATAATGATGAAGTGG
>JBBIOC010000196.1:0-1822 GCA_037443585.1 Candidatus Omnitrophota bacterium | reverse complement strand
AGAAACATTATGAATTGGCATATAGTTTATGTCCAGATAATGAGGAGGTCCTCGAGAAATTAGTTGAGATTAATCGAAAAAATGGGAATTATCCTAAGGCTCTCAAATATGCAAATCTATCTTATAGAAAAGCTCCAAGTGTAAAGATGCAAAAGGAAATTAATGAAATCAAGTCAAAATTAAAAGAGTTACAGAAGAAATAAAAAAGATCTGTAACGGAAAAATTTGAGAAGATGTAAAGTTACTTTGTAAATGAGAGATGAACGGCTATATTTGGACTAAATGGGGAGAAATATGATGAACAATGAAATGATAAAAAAATATACTGATATAGCCAGAGGAATTGCTACAAATCTGTTACGAAAGCGATCGTTTTATAAATCCTGTGATCTATTAGAAGATCTGGTACAAGAAGGTCTTATAGAGGCGATAAAATCTCTTGAAAAATTTGATCCTAATAAAGGCACCCCTCAAGACGAATGGGTGATCTATCATATAAAATGGGCAATAACTTCTGCTTGTTGGAGGGATAATCCATTCAAAGTTCCTGAAAGTAAAAAAGAGCAAATTAGAAAGTTAATAAAAAGTTCAAAAGACCTTCTTGATAGGTATGAACGAGAACCTACAGATAATGAGCTTGCACAAGAGATGAAGATTTCAGAAAATGAGATAAAAAATCTACGGACATTGATTGAGAGTCCTACTCAATTAGATAACTCAATAGGACAGGGAAAAGATATTAGGCAGCCACCTAAGGAAATAAAGGAAATAGAGGAACAGCCACTTAGGGAAGGGTTAAGATCAATACTTAAAAAATTATGTTTATCTCCAATAGAAGAAGGAATATGTCAACTTTATTATATTGAAGGGAAAAGTTGTAGGACAATTGCTACTGAATTAACCAAGATATTTGGCAAACGGCATTCTTTCAGAGAAGTTGAAAAGATCATCAACCGTATAAAAAATAAACTAATAAACTCTACAATTGAGTTAAAGATGGAAGGTCTTCACGATTATCTACGCTCCGATTAATTTTTATCCCTCTTTTCTACTTTTATTTCCCCAAAAGACCAACCCAAATAATCCACACTTAGAGAATCAACAAAGATAGAAAAAAGACTTACAATGGAAAAATTTGAGAAGATACAAGTCCATTACATAAATGAAGCACCAATAGCGATAATCCATAGCCAAATCCAGACCGAAAGGAGGTGGATTAATCGATGAAGACCATACTTCAGCATCAAAGGATAGCGGTACTGGTTGATACGCAGAGTGTCTATTTATCAGCAAAAGATATGGAGGCTAAGGTTAACTTTGAGGAATTAGAGAGAGTAGATGATAGACAATGCCACCAAAAGATGACGGGATATTTTTCATAGATTATAGATAGATTTTTTTGCGATTAAGAAATCTATAATAATAGTAGATGGACACAAAGATTCATCAGGAGGTGATATATGATGGAAGACAAAAAAATAGGAACCCCACCGTGGGAAAGGACACCACAGTTTAATTTCGGCCCTGCTCCTGTGCCACCAATGTTCAATCAGGATCCACATCTTATGATCATCCAGTACATTAGTCAGTCCATGTCCTGGTTACATCAGTGGCTGGACAGCCGGTTAACTCAGATCGAGCAGAAAACGGTTTCTCAATAGTCCAATCCCAAAGTAATGTGGAAGGGGGAATGTTACTTTTCCCTCTTCCACAAATATTGAATCATAGGGAGGTAAAACCATGCAATCATATCAAGAGAGTTTAAAAAATCTTCTTAAAATTGAAGATACATTGGTTGTAAGTTGTACAGTTCTTAAGGGAT
>JBBIOC010000195.1:0-2551 GCA_037443585.1 Candidatus Omnitrophota bacterium | reverse complement strand
TTATACGGGAAATCTTTTCCAAGCTGCCTGAGTCCAGGGTCCGTGGATATAAACCAGGGAGGTTCAGCTTTAATGTAAAGGGCGGGAGGTGCGAGGCTTGCCAGGGAGATGGCATAAAGAAGATAGAGATGCATTTTCTCCCTGATATTTATATAAGGTGCGAGGTTTGTAAAGGCAGACGATACAATCAGGAAACGCTTCAGATAAATTATAAAGGCAAGTCCATAGCGGACGTTTTAGAGATGACAGTAGAGGAGGCGCTCTCTTTATTTAAAAATATCCCTAATATTTTGAATAGGCTTCAAACGCTTGCAAATGTGGGGCTCACTTATATACAGCTGGGTCAATCTGCCACTACGCTTTCCGGCGGAGAGGCGCAGCGAGTAAAGCTTTCAGCAGAGTTGAGCCATAAAGGGACTGGCAAGACCCTATACATATTAGATGAGCCAACTACAGGACTGCATTTTGCAGATATTGAAAAACTGTTGGGCGTGCTTCACGCTCTGGTCTCAGTAGGAAATACAGTCTTGGTAATCGAGCATAATATGGATGTTATAAAGACCGCTGATTATATTATTGACCTTGGTCCGGAAGGCGGAGAGATGGGCGGTGAGGTAGTTGCCCTTGGCACGCCTGAGGAGGTTGCAGGAAATCCCAATTCTTATACAGGCGCTTATTTAAAACGATATCTAAAACTGATTGCCTAAAATAAATATAAATGGTATATTTAAACAAATGAAGGTTCTATTAATTTGTTTAATATTTATTCTATATATTTTTTCTCCTGCCTTTTCACAAGAGACCAAGGAAAAGGAGGACTTTCTCCTGGCCAAGAAGGCATTTCAGGATGAATTCTTTCAACTCTCAAGTCAGTCCTTAGAAAAATTTATCTCAAAGTATCCAAATAGCCCTGATATCTTAGAGGCCCACCTTCTCTTAGGCCAGTCTTATCTAAACCTAAAGAATTACAATGGCGCTTTACGTGAATTTGATTTTGTTATAGATTCCATTGGCGATAATCCATTCAAGCCAGAGGCTCTATATTGGAAGGGTGAGGTATATTTTAGGAATAAAGACTGGTCTAGCGCTATCAAGAGTTTTGACAAAGTAATAGAAGTGTATCCTGATTCTAAGGTTGTAGAATTTTCTTATTATTCTAAGGCAGGGGCTTCTTATATGAACGAGGATTATCAAAAGGCACTCGAAGACCTTACCCATTTTATAAATAAATTTCCGAATAGCGAATTGCGGGATGATTCAGAGGTAAAGATAGCCGAATCTTTATACCGATTAAAAAGATTCCAAGAAGCAAAAGAGAAGTTTTCTGAGTTCATCACAAGTATTAAGAATAAAGACCTCCTTGAAAGTTCTCATTTCTATCTGGCTGAGTCCCTTTACTATTTGGGCGATCTGGAGGGTGCTATTAAGGCATATAGCCGGTATCTGGACATCGCGCCTGAGGGCAGGTTTGCACCATATGCCCGATATGCCCTTGCCCGGGCAAATTTTAAACTTGAAAGATTTGAGGAAGCGCTTAAAGAATTTTTAATTCTAAAAGAGAATTTTCCAAAAGAGGATTTTATAGATTCAGTAATCTTCGGCATAGCAGAGTGTTACAGAAAGACTTCTAATATAGAATCCCCGACTAATTTAGTATCCGCAATAGAATTTTATACAAACCTTTTAAAGGATTTCCCCGAAAGTAAATGGCAAGAGCGCTCATTTCTAGAAAAGGGCGAGGCCCTATCAAAACTTGAAAGATATGAAGAGGCTATAGATACCTTCCAAGAAGGCCTTAAAAGGTTTCCAAAAGGGGAGTATAGCGATGATATGAGATACAGCTTGGCTTGGGTCTATTTTGTAAAGGGGAATTTTGGCGATGCAATAGAAGAATTTAAAAAGGTAGCAGAAGAGTCAGATAATGAACTCTATAAGGTCACTTCTTATTGTAGATTAGGGGATGCCTATTTTCAATTAGAAGAGTACGAGAGGTCTGTGGAGGCGTATGACAGGGTTTTAAAATCAGAAAGCCTTGATTCGAAAAACTCTTTTGGGTATACAGATTATGCGCAGTATCAGTTAGGCCGTGCATTATTTCGTATTGGAGATTACGAAGGCGCTAGACTTGCATTTCAGAGTTTGATAAATAATTTTCCAGAGACAAAATATTTGGAAGAGGCAAGGCACGCCTTGGCCATCATATACTTTAAAAAGGGGGATTATAAGACTGCTAAAGAGGCATTTGGAAAATTTTTAAAAGACTTTCCTGAAAGCAAGTTAAGAGAAGAAGTGCTCTTTCAACTCGCTGCCTGTTATTATAATACAGCAGATTTCCATGGCGCCTTAAAGATTTATCAGGAGATTGTTGCTGGCAATTTTAGTGAAGAGACCAAGAAGGAGGCTAGATATGAGATAGGTTTCTGTTATTATAAGATGGGGGATTTGCGGAATTCTTTCAGAGAGCTTGAGGGTTTTTTAAAAGACTATCCTTCGGATGTGTTGTCCGACGAGATACTATTTTGGTTTGGTCAATATTATTTCAATAAAAGAA
>JBBIOC010000194.1:0-2638 GCA_037443585.1 Candidatus Omnitrophota bacterium | reverse complement strand
AGTCTAGGCTTTTAATGAGCAAAAAAGTTTTCCATTGAATACGCCTTGAGAGATTCTCAACAAAATCCGGCACATTAAATAGAAATACTAAGGATATTGCAATAAAAAAGAAGAGATTCAGAAATGTAGGCAAGATTAATATTGATACAATAATATTAAAGGCGCTTATTAGAAAGGCTATTTGGAAAGGAGAGAGAATCTTTACTAAAATGTAGGCATATAAGAGGCCTCCTATAGATGCACCAAGACCTTCAAGTATATATATCCTTGCTATCTCTTTTGGGGCAAATCTCCCAATCTCAGAGGCAACCTTTGATATAAGGGTAAAAGAAAATCCAAGGATTATGCAGATGGGTGCAAGGATGAGAAATGAAACAAATAGCAGAGGTATAAAACCCAACATCTGACCCACAGAAACATTTAAAAGATTCTTGATATTTCTTATCATAAATAGATTGAAAGGCAGGATAAATGCTAGGGAAAGTTGCAAGAGGCAGATTAGCCTTACCTTATTTTTTATATAATCAGTAAGCCTGCCTAAAAAGAGGCTTCCTAATGAGACCCAGAATAGCCATGAGGCAAGTATTATTCCTAAGGAGAGTTCATTTCCATAGAAGACTATGATTAGCTCGCGCAGAATGAGTATCTGGCCCACCATTGAGGTGAGACCTACAAGGAGGATGCTTAAGTTGAGCTTATTCTTCATGGTTAAAACAAATTTACCATATTATAGAATAAGAGTCAATCTTGTCAGTTGTCTATATATTTTTGCGTTTTAGCGGACTTTTGCGTTTTTGCGATACAATCCTGATTATTTTAGTAGACATTAGACCTCTCTTATTATAAAATAATTACAGAAAGGAGGTAGTGTATGAGGATGTCCAATTTGTTAGTTTTGGGTATGGTTTTGGTGGGTCTTTTGTTTTTTGGCTTGAATGGTTTTGCAGCAGAACATCCAGGCAGAACAGCAGAGCATCCAGGCAAGACAGCTGAGCACCCAGGCGGGATGGTTTCGCCAGAAGAGGTTCGCAAGGCAATTACAGATTATATCAGAGAAGATTCTAAATTAAAGGGTGGGGATTTTTTAGTCCTGGATTCTGAAAAGAATACAGTCTTGAGATTAAAGTTAGTCCGCATACATGATAAGGTTGCGCAGACAAAGGATGGTTATTATTTTGCCTGCGGGGATTTTCAGGATGCAGCTAATCCCCAAAAGACCTATGACCTGGATGTGTGGCTGAAAAAAAGAGGAGATGAGCTTGTTCCTGCCAGGATAGTAATTCACAAGGAGGATGGAAAGACTAGATTTACATATAAAGAGGATGAAATAGTGCCTGTTATTGGACATTGAAGTTGAAGAATTTTTACAGGTGGCATTTAACAGTCCGTTTCAACCTACGCAGTTGCCAAGATTGGCAACTGCGTAGGTTGAACAATGGTTCTTGTCAGGAGCTAGTTTCGGATGCTATAATATCCCAAAATTGGAGGATATATGAAAAATAAATTACTTATTGTATTTTTAATAGTAGCAATAATATCAGCTACATTTATAGTCTATAGTTTTGGCAAAGAACCTTTTGAAGGTGAAAGAGGTATTATTGCAAAGCTTGAGCAGGTTTTAAAAAACCAGGAAGACATAATCTTGAGGCTTGAGGACATAAGGAAGCAGCTGGATATTATAAGGGTGAGGGCATCGAGGAAATGAACCCCGCCCTTTGGATTAATGCGGTTTGTTTTTAAAATAAAGGTTCAAATATATGTCTAAATCATTAGAAGTTAGTTCCTTATATGCTTGTGCGAAACAAATATATCCAAAGGGCGGGGTGAAAAGGGCAGTTTTAGTCATAGATATGTTAAATGACTTCGTATTAGAAGGTGCGCCGCTTGAGGTCCCTGGCGCAAGGGAGATTATAAAGAATATAAAGAACCAACTCAACAGGGCGCATAGAAACAGGGACCCTGTTATCTATTTATGCGATGCCCATAAAAAAGATGACCCTGAGTTCAGTGTATGGCCTGTCCATGCTGTAAAAGGAACAAGGGGGCAGGAGGTCGTTAAAGAACTCACGCCAAAGAAAAGCGATTATATTGTCAATAAGACCACTTACTCAGGATTTTTTGGGACGAAACTCGCCAATCTCTTAAAAAGTTTAAAAGTAAAGGAGTTGATTCTCACTGGCGTCTGCACAGAGATATGTGTTTTATATACAGGTGTGGATGCCTTGATGAAAGGATACAGAATAATTATTCCTGAGGATTGTACAGCTGCCCTGACAGAGGAAGGTAAGAGATTTGGCTTGAAACAGTTGAATGAGGTTTTGAAGCCAAGGAAAAGTTAGTATAAAAATTATATTAATGCACAGATTATCACAGATTAAAAGATACAGATGATCACAGATATCTGTGATCATCTGTGAAAGCGTGAGATTAGCCTCATATCTGTGATCATCTGTGCTTCAAAATGGACTGACGATGTTTCACATTGCAGATGAAAATGAGATAAAATCTGGAAAGGTCACAGACGTATATTTTGAAAGGACAAAGAAGATTCTGAAGAAAGAGAATATACATAGAAGGGTTGTAGCGGAGTTTATTATAAAATATTTTCCATATAAAGAAAACTGGGGGGTTCTGGCAG
>JBBIOC010000193.1:2397-2640 GCA_037443585.1 Candidatus Omnitrophota bacterium | reverse complement strand
AGCAGGAACAGGGGGCAGTGAGGCTGCCTTATTTGCTGCAGACCTTTTCAGGATGTATTCAAAATTTGCAACTTCAAATAATTGGAAGATTGAGATGATAGATTCTCATCAGACTGAGACAGGCGGGTTTAAAGAGATTATATTTTCAGTAAAAGGAAAAAACACCTATAAAAAATTAAGATTTGAAAGCGGGGTTCACAGGGTTCAGAGGGTGCCGGTTACTGAAGCCTCTGGCAGGATTCA
>JBBIOC010000193.1:0-2387 GCA_037443585.1 Candidatus Omnitrophota bacterium | reverse complement strand
CCACTGTTACTGTGGCAGTCTTGCCAGAACCAGAAGAGGTAGAGCTACACATTGACCCAAAGGAGCTTAAGATAGACTTTTTCAGGGCTTCAGGCCCAGGCGGTCAGCATGTAAACAAGACTGATTCAGCAGTCAGGATTACCCATTTGCCTACAAATATGGTAGTTGTGTGCCAGGACGAACGCTCTCAAATAAAAAATCGAATAAAGGCGATGAGGGTATTGCGTGCGCGGCTTCTTGAGAGGATGAAACAAGAGCAGCAGGACAAGATTTCAAAGACCCGACAACAGCAGATTGGCAGGGGTGAACGGAGCGAGAAGATAAGGACATACAATTTCCCTGATAGGCGTATTACAGACCACCGCATTGGCCTGACGTTGCATAAATTGGATGAGATAATGGAAGGGGGGATTTCGGATTTGATAGAGGCGCTTATTCAAGCCGATAGAAAATTAAAACTACAATCAAAAGATGAAGCAGATTTCTGAAGGCGAGCCATTACAATATATCCTTGGCAATTGGGAATTTTTTGGAATTGAATTCAGGGTTGATAAGAGGGTGTTTATACCGAGGCCGGAGACAGAGTTGCTGGTTGAGGAAGTCTGTAATTGGGTCAAGGGTCAAGGGTCACCTCGGTGCCGAGCACCCAGAGATATGGCACCTCCCTCGGGACCGAGTCCCCAGAGCCCAAGTCCCTCGGGACGAGGTCGGTGCGAGGCAAGGGTCAAGGGCAAAAGGATTTTAGATATCGGCACGGGTTGCGGGAATATCGCGATAAGTATAGCCAAGATGATGCAGGATGTAGAAATTGCAGCAGTTGATATCTCGGAAGAAGCAATCGAGGTTGCTAAAGAGAACGTTAGACTTAATGGGGTTTCTGATAGGATTGAATTCTTAACTGGAGACCTATATCAACCGTTTATGCAAAAAAAATTTAAATTTGACTGTATAGTGTCCAACCCCCCATATATTGCATCTGAAGAGTTTAGTAGCTTGCAGAAAGAGGTTTTGCAGGAGCCACATATTGCCTTGGATGGAGGTTTAGATGGACTTTTGTTTATCAGGCGGATAATTTCGGGCGCAAGTGAATTTTTGAAAGAATATGGTTGTATATTTTTAGAGATAGGATATAATCAAGCGAATAGGGTAGAAAAGATTTTGAGAGAAAATAATTTCAAGGATATATATTTTGTCAAAGATTATAATGGATTTAAGAGAATTGCTGTTGCGCAATGGATAAATTTATAATTGAAGGCAGCGGGCCATTAAAAGGAAATGTAGAGATAAGCGGCGCTAAGAATTCTGTTCTGCCAATCTTAGCTGCTACGCTTCTTACTGATGAAAGATGCATTATTAAAAATGTGCCTCCGTTAAGGGATGTCTATACAATGTTGAGAATCCTGAGAAGTTTAGGGATTAAGGCGCAGATGGAGGATGGAACAATAGTAGTTGAGCCCAGAGGTTACAATCAATATGTTGCACCGTATAGACTTGTTAAGACGATGAGGGCCTCTGTGTGTGTCCTTGGACCATTGCTCGCAAAACTAAAATATGCTGAGGTCTCTATGCCTGGCGGCTGCGTTATTGGACCAAGGCCCATTGACCTGCATATAAAGGGCCTGAGGTCATTGGGCGCCCAAATTAAGATAGAACACGGCTATATTATTGCAGAAGGCAAAAGGTTGACTGGCAACAGAGTATATTTAGGAGGCTCTTTTGGCTCCTCTGTGCTTGCAACAGCAAATGTGATGATGGCCGCTACATTAGCTAAGGGTAAGACAGTTATAGAGAGCGCTGCATGTGAACCTGAAGTCTGTGACTTAGCTGAATTCCTAAATAAGATGGGCGCAAGGATAACGGGTTATGGAACGCCGGTTGTTGAGATTGAGGGCGTAAAAGGCCTGGCTGGGGCAGAACATGCTGTAATACCTGACAGGATAGAGGCCGGGACATTTATGTTGGCCGCAGCAATGACAGGAGGGGATATTATTATAAAGAATGCAATGCTTGAACACTTAGGCGCAGTTTTAGACAAACTAAGAGAGGCAGGTGTGACAATCACAAAGACAAAAGAGGGTATGAGGACGAGGACGGGACGTAGTCTTCGGCCTGTTGATGTGACCACCTTGCCTTATCCTGGATTTCCAACAGATATGCAGGCGCAGATGATGGCTCTTATGTGCATTACTAAAGGTATAAGCATCATTACAGAGAAGATATATCCTGATAGGTTTATGCATGTAAGCGAATTGGCGCGAATGGGCGCAGATATCACTCTGGAAGGCGCAAGCGCAATCGTAAAAGGCGTTTCAAGATTGAGCGGCGCACCTGTGATGGCGTCAGACTTAAGGGCTAGCGCTGCCCTGGTTCTGGCAGGCCTTGTAGCA
>JBBIOC010000192.1:0-2642 GCA_037443585.1 Candidatus Omnitrophota bacterium | reverse complement strand
AGACCATATGACGGTAAGTATATGGGCAGGGACACCCAAAACTTATGCAATAACCCACCCCAATAAGAACGAAGAGATGTTTTTACAGATAAAGAAGATGTTGATTCTTTTGAATAATCTAAAGAGACACCACAAGCCATATATAAAGATTTATAATGTTATATCAAATTTGAATTATAAAGAGTTAAATAAGATGGTAGATTTTGCTGTTGAGACCAATTCTGAATCTATTGAATTTACAGTGATAGATACTATACCCGGCGCAACAGATAAATTACTTCTGGATTATAATCAGGCTCAGGAACTGATTGAAGAATGTGAAATTTTAAAGAAAAAGATTAGTGATAGCTTAAGAAGGAAACTCGAATTTATAAATTTTGAACAATTCTCGAGAAGGATTTCAAATAGGTTTACTACTACAGGGGAATATGATAAGACCATTATAGACGCCTTCCCGCGTTGTTATATTGGTTGGATATTTACTCGTATATTAGCTGATGGAAATGTTAATGCTTGCCTGAAGTCACATCGCATCCCAATTGGGAATATTTATGAGAATAGTTTTAAGGAGATATGGAATTCAAAAAAACAACAAGAGTTTAGAGAAAAGACCCTTAAGTTTGAGAAAGACGATCCATTCTTTTCCCTCATAGGAAATGACCCGAATATAAGGATGGGTTGTTATAAAAGTTGTGACGATATTGTCCGCAATATTAATATGCATAGAAGGCTCACCTCTCTTTCTTCAATAGAATCTGCCTTGCTCCATTTCTATGCTACCTTGAAAATGTATAAAAGAAAGATGGGCTCCAATGGAAGCCTCGATAGATAAAAATAGTAATATTTTGTTGATACTATGTCCACCTTGGGGGATTCATGAGCCGCATTTAGGCCTTGCCTATCTCTCTACTTATGTAAAACAAAAAGGTTATAGCGCTTCAGTTTTGGATATAAATATTTCTATCTATAATCAAATCGATAGTCACCTGAGGGTTTTATGGCAGGCTGAAAAACAGGAATACTGGGTGAATAGAGGTGTCTTTTATAAGAAGACCTTATCTTTAATAAATGATTTCTTAGAGGAATATATTAATATAATTTTGAATTCAGGATTTAAGATACTTGGTTTTTCAGTAGTTGCAGGAAACAGATTAATGACAATTGAAATGGTGAAGAGGATAAAGAAAAGAGATAAAGACAGAATTATAATAATCGGAGGGCTGGGTGTATTCACAGAGTCTGAAAGACTTATGTTTGAACCAGGAACAGTTGATGTCTTTGTTGTTGGGGAAGGCGAAGAGACCCTTAAGGAGATTTTGTATGCACTTGATAGAAATGGAGAATTGCAGAAGGTTAATGGTGCGGTAACCTATGATAAAGATGGGAAATCCTGGACATATATTCCAAGACCTCTAATAAAAAATCTGGATGATATCCCCTATCCAACTTACGATGAGTTTGACCTTGACCAATATTATTATTCAAGAAAAAGTTTAGATGAATTTACTATGAAGCATCTGCCTTTAATTATAAGTAGAGGTTGTGTCGGCAGATGTAAATTTTGTAATGACCGCACACTCTGGACCTCTTTTAGGTTTAGGTCAGCTCAACATATCTTTGAAGAGATAAGGTATGAGGTAGACAGAAGGAACATAACTTCATTTGTGTTCCAGGATTTGACTGGAAATGGAAATTTACAACAGTTAGAGCAGCTTTGTGATTTGCTCATTGACTGGACTGAGAAATATATACACCCGCTACAATGGGTCACAAATGCTATAGCAAGAAAAGAAATGAAGTATGAGTTACTTGTTAAAATGCGAAAGGCAGGTTGCCATACGCTGATGTTTGGTATAGAAAGTGGTTCTGATACAGTATTGAGGCTGATGTCTAAAGGCTTTAACTCTCAGATTGCAGGCAGGGTTCTGAAAGATTGTAAACGCGCTGGGATAAATACCTGGGTCAATATAATAGTTGGTTATCCTGGTGAAGGTGAGAAGGAATTTGAGGAGACAATAGAATTTATAAAAAACAATAGAGAATATATAGACAAGATTCAAAACCTTAATACCTGTAATGTAGTTTATAGCTCTGAGTTAGAGATAAATAAAGATTGGTATGGAATAGTTTTTCCTGAGAACGATATGTCTTATCTAACCTGGTATACAAAAGACGGGACTAATACATATGAAAAGCGGATTGAACGACACAAAAGACTTTCAGAGATTTTATGTAATTTAGGGCTGTCCCCAGAATGCACAAATAAATCAGAGATTTCTGAGGAGATACTTTGAAGCCCTTTAAGTTTTTTATATTAATCTTTCTATTTTTTTATACATTTTTTATAGATTTTTATCTTTATATATTAAAAAAGGTTAGAGGGACTATAATCTTTCCAGGCGGTTAGTCTTTTTAATGAAAATATTACTGATACATCCTCATGATATATATTCTGACTCAGAACCCTGGACAGTCCGAATTAAAAACATTGCTAAAGAATTTGTTAAACGAGGCCATTCTGTTAAACTGATTTACTTTCCTTTGAATTCTGATGAAATTACCCCGCCTTTTTTTTCTGATGGCTATGAGGTTATTCCGCTTAGCCGGCGACATGGCACAAAGATATTATTAAAAAATATCCT
>JBBIOC010000191.1:0-2670 GCA_037443585.1 Candidatus Omnitrophota bacterium | reverse complement strand
GACCTCAGAGAAGACTTCTGGAAACTTAGAGATCGCCTTTGATAAAGAAGCGCCCTTTTCTATATCATTCATTATCTCCTGTATCACCTCTTTTAAAACAGGATTTAAATTTTCATTTTTTATTGACTCTAAGCTTAAAAGTATCGGAACCCCAGAGTGCTGAAGGGTTGACAGCTGGCGGGTAAATAGATTTAATTCCTCTAATCTAATTTTTTTGAAGAACGTAAAGAGCTTGAAGGATTTAAGGTCCAGTCTTGCCTTTTGAATATCTACAGGGATGTAGTTGCGCTTCTTTAGATATGAGGCAACTGCTTCTTCATTCTCAGCCTCTATCTGACCTGAAATTGGCCCACCAAAACTGTCCCTCGCTTTGTATCTGAAGTTTGGCATCATTCCTCTTTCGTTGCCTTCAAAACCTCATCTAATGTTGTAATCCCCTGCAGAACCTTTGTCATCCCATCTTCCCGCAATGTCTTCATCCCTATTCCAGCAAAAGACTTTTTAATTTCGCTGCTGGAACTTTTCATTATAATCAACCTTTTAATCTCTTCATTGATTGTCAAAAGCTCAAAGAGCCCTATCCTGCCTTTATAACCTGTCTGCCTGCAGGCCTTACAGCCCCTGCCTCTCCAAAAGACTATTTCTTTCTGTCCCAAAAGGTCTAATTCTTTCAGGAGTTCATCCGAGGGTCTATATTCTTCCTTGCAGCCATCACAGACTCGGCGAACCAGCCTCTGCGCTAAAATTCCTATCACAGAACTTGCAACCAAAAAACTCTCCACGCCCATATCTATAAGCCTTGTAAGCGCACCTGCTGCATCATTTGTATGCAGGGTGCTGAAGACTAGATGTCCTGTCAGGGCTGCTTGAATCGCTATCTCTGCAGTCTCCAAATCCCGCACCTCCCCGACCATAATCACATCTGGGTCCTGCCTCAAAATAGAACGAAGACCTGTTGCAAAGGTAAGTCCTGCCTTCGGATTTATCTGAGACTGCCTGACCCTGCCTATGTGATATTCAACTGGGTCCTCAACAGTTATGATATTCTTATCCACTGTATCAATCTTTCGGAGGCTCGCATAAAGGGTTGTGGTCTTTCCGCACCCTGTCGGGCCAGTTACAAGCAGAATCCCAAAGGGCTGATTTATAAGTTTTTCATATTGGGCCTGCATATCTTTAGAAAATCCCAATTCAGACAATTCAAAGAGCAGACTGGATTTATCCAGAATTCTTAATACCACATTCTCGCCATAAATCGTCGGGAAGGTTGAAACCCGCAGGTCTATCTCTCTATTCTCCATCTTTAATGAAAACCTTCCATCTTGGGGCCTCCTCTTCTCAGATATATCCATATTTGAAAGGACCTTTATCCTGGAAACCAGCGCAGGCTCTAAATGTTTTGGCGGACTGGAGACTTCATGCAGCACCCCGTCAATCCTGTACCGCACCCTCAAGGCTTTTTCCTCTGGTTCAATATGTATATCGCTTGCGCGCTCCTTCACTGCCTGAATTATAAACATATTCACGAGTTTTATAATAGGCGGCTGGTCTGCCATCTCAGCGAGCTTGGTCTCATCGAATTTTTCCAACGTCTCGCTTAAAATTTCCTTACTATAATCCTTGATAACCTCTTCAACTGTGCCAGTCACCCCATAGTATTGGTCTATGGCAGAGTTTATTGCTTTCTCTGTAGCAACAACAGACTCTATCTCGCATCCTGAACGCATCCTTATCTCATCTATTGCCACAATATCCCTCGGGTCCACAACAGCAATAGTGAGTATATCGCGGATTTTAAAAAGGGGAATGGTTTTAAATTTTTTTGCAAGCTCCTCAGGTATAGATTTCAAAACCTGAGGGTCAATAAGGTAGGAAGTAAGGTCAACAAAGGGAATACCTGTAGATTCAGAAAGAAATTTTGCCCAATCTTCTTCTGTGAGAATTCCTAATTTTATTAAGGCTTTATTTAAAGGCAGGCCTGTTCTTCTGGACTCTTCTATGGCTAAAGAATACTGTTCTTTGTTAATTACACCGCTTTCTAAAAGGGTATCCTCAAAGGATTTCTTCATGCAGATTAAAAAATATTTTAAAACGCGGATTCTCGCAGATTTCACGCGGATAATCGCGGATTTATCGTAAATGTAATCTGCGTAAATCCGCGTGCAATCCGCGTATATCCGCGTCTAAAAAAGTTTTTTCAGCAGTCTCACAGATTCAGGACCTTGTTCACCCTTGAAACCAAATCATCCAGTTCAAATGGCTTCTCTATATAATCACTTATATGCTGAAAGGCAAAGAGGTCCCTTACCTTTTCCTCTTCTTTTCCACTCAGCATAATTACTGGTATATCGCGTGTTTTCGGATTTCGCCTCATCTCCTTTAGGACAGTATAACCATCCATACCAGGCATCACTATATCCAGAACGACCAGATGAGGGGCTTCCTCTTCTGCTCTCTTTATAGACCCTTCACCATCTACCGCAGTAATGACCTCAAAGCCCTCCTGTTTAAATCTGATAGTCAGCAGTTTTAGAATCTCTTCGTCATCATCAACAAGTAAGATCTTTTTTGGGGTATTCATTTTGTTCCTCTTTTTTTGAAGTACAGATTACCACAGATTAAAAGATACAGATGATCACAGATATCTGTGATCATCTGTGAGAACGTGAG
>JBBIOC010000190.1:0-2744 GCA_037443585.1 Candidatus Omnitrophota bacterium | reverse complement strand
CACCGCTTATTACATCTTCCAGGCTGGGCACAGGCACAAATCCATCTAACCATTCACAGGTGAGCTCCTTTGGCTCTACTGTCCAGAATTTTCTATTATAGGGAATCATAAAGTGCCTTGCTATGCCTTCGCCAAAGGTCTTATATATCCAATCTTCAAAGTTTGCACCATTATTTTTTGAAGTTTCAGAAAGCCTTATTTTTATCAATCCCATCAGGCACTCCTTCACAATCTCTTTAGGAAGGCCGTATGAATTTGCCTGAAATGGATATCTGGTATAAGTCCCTTTTGAAAATATCCAGGAATTTCGTTTATGAGGGGCCAGATTATTGTTTAGGAGTTTTGTAATGAGCTCCAAGGTATAATTATTTCTAAAATGTAATAGGTGGCCATCGTAATCAAATGTAAAGCCATCAATATGCTTTGACCTTGTAAGACCCCCTGCCTCCTCTTCCTTTTCAAATATTGCATAGTCTAAGTTTTCATTTAAATGATATGCAACGCTTAAACCTGCAAGGCCAGCACCTAATATTACAATATCTTTCTGGCTATCCATCTACCTTTACCATCCCAATTTTTTTTCCAAAGAATAAAAAAACAAGCAGGACAAAACCTGTTACAAAAAAGGCAACTAAATTTGATACACGACTTATAGTGATTGCAGAGATGCTTAAAAATATACTGAAGAGATACATAAACCAGATAGTCTTCTTTTTTGAATAGCCAATAGTAATAAGCCGCAAAGCAAAATGGTCGTTTGATTTCTGGAAGACTGGCCTCTGTTTTTTAAGGCGCATTATTATTAAAAATAGAGTATCGTATATAGGCAGACTCATAGCTAATATTGGCGTGAGGAGCGCCATCTTTCTCTCTAACGGTGCATAACTTATATTTATAGCAACTGCCCCTAGAAGTGCGCCAGAAAATAGACTCCCAGCATCGCCCATATAAATCTTTGCCGGAGGATAATTATATATCAGAAAACCTAAGTGTGCGCCAGCGAGGCAGGCCAATAAAATACTTGATAAAAAATCATTTGTTAGGAGAGATATGATTGAAAAGGTTATAGCAGATATTATGATGAGACCTGAAGAAAGGCCATCAAGTATATCTAAAAGGTTGAAGGCATTTGTAATGAGTAAGAGCCAGAATACTGTAATAATAAGATTTAGGTAAAGTGGGATAAGGACAATCTTAGTCGTAATGCCAAATAAAATAAAGATAATTATGCCTATGAGCTCTCCAAAAAGCTTTGCAGAAGGATTCAGTTCATTCAGGTCATCTACAAGGCCAAGGAATAATATAAAACTTGAGCCAAGGATTATTCCAAACAGATTTGCATTCCAGAACTTTAAGAATTGTGAAAGGATAAGGATGGGTATAAGAAATGCAATATAGATACCAATGCCGCCTAAACAGGGTTTTGGAAGTTCGTTTTTTTGTCTAGGCCTTGATAGGATTTTTGCCTTATTGCAGAGTCTTATAAAAAAAGGGACTATAAGCAGTGATAGGATTAAGCTAGATAAAAAGACAATGATTTGAAAAATCATTTATATAAACTATGATATAGTTCCTGAATCTCTTTAACCATATTCTGAAACTGAAATGAAGAATCAAATCTATTCTTAAAACTCTCTCCCATTTTTTTGCATAAGTTAGTTTCTGTCAAAATAAACCTTATCTTTTCCGAAAGGGCTTTATAATCTTTTGGAGGCACCAAAATTCCATCTATCCCATCCCTGATTATCTCGCTTGTGCCCCCTACATTTGTAGCAATTACAGGTTTGCCAGAAGCCATTGCTTCAAGTAGAACTACAGGCAGGCCTTCCCAGAGACTCGAAAGCACCAGCACATCTATAACTGATAAGATTTCTGGGATGTCCCTTCTCCAGCCTTTAAATAAAAGACTGCCATTGAGGCCTAAGTTATCTGCAAGCCTTAACACCTTTTTGCGTAAAATTCCATCGCCGATAATGAGAAAATTTGCCTCTGGAATATCTTTCTTTACAATAGCAGCAGCCTTAATATAGTCCTGAGGACTCTTTTGTGGTTTAAGGCAAGAGACCATCGCTACAATTGGTCCATTATTTTTAATTACCAATTCTGCCCTTTTCTCTGCAATATTTAGATTCTGAAATTGAAATGCCTCTTTTGAAATGCCGTATCTGATAAGGACTATCTTTTCTCTGTTGGCTATCTTGTATTTCAGGGCTGTTTCTATATCCTTTTTAGAAACACAGATCAGCTTTGTGGTCCACCTGGCAGCTATCTTTTCAAGAAGTATAAAGAGTCGTTTTATTAATAACGGCTGATATTCATTGAAGGACCAGCCATGTACAGTATGAAGTATAAACTTTGTCTTGGCTATTCTTGCTGCAAGGCGGCCTAATATACCTGCCTTAGAACTATGGGTATGGACAATCTCGCATTTCTGGTTTTTTAAAATTTTATATATCTTATATAGGGTCAAGATATCATTGATGGGCTCTATATCTCTTTTAAAGGAAGAAAGGAGAAAATTTTTTACTTTTTGGAGCTTAAGAAAATCTGAAGTGAGTATGCCAGAATTGGAAGTGATAAATGAAATTTCATAATTGTCTTTGGATAATTCTGAAAGGAGACGAAGGGTAGTTAATTGGGCGCCGCCTAATTCAGGCTTGGTTATTATATGACAGATACGCATCTTTGGCAGGTCTCAAGTATCTATCAGTATAACAAAATTTTTTTAAGCTGTCAACTGCCTA
>JBBIOC010000189.1:0-2749 GCA_037443585.1 Candidatus Omnitrophota bacterium | reverse complement strand
TCTTTGCCTTATTTTCTAAGAATGCCCTTACTACGCCGAGCGTTATAGAGTGTTCGCCGCCTAATACGACTGGAAATTTCTTTGCCTTTAGAATCTCAAGACAATCCTTTTTAATCCACTCCATCATCTCCTCAGGCGATGAAGCTACTATATCCATCTCGTTTAGAGTATGTATCCCTATCTTATAGGTCTCCTTCTTTGACTCCTCATCGTAAAGCTCCATATGTGTTGAGGCATCAATTATGGCCCGGGGACCAAACCTTGTGCCGGTTCTATATGAAACAGTCAAATCATATGGCACAGATATAATTACAACCTTGGAATTCTCCCATGAAGAATATCTCTCCTCAAGTCCACCAAAATTAAATGGTATATGATATTTTTTGTTTAGCATCTCAAATGAGTCCCGACTGCCCTGCTTCTAAGGAACGAGGCAGTCGGGACGAATTTGACCCTTGACATTTTGTATAAGTAAACTTACATTAAAGCAATTTTACGATGAAAAATGTCAAGGGTTAATTCAGACTATAATTTAGCTCACCCGTTAAGGGCTTCGCTAAATTATGTCTTCATTAAGTTACAAAAGTTACAAATTTTAACAGTTTTTGTAACCCGCTTTCAGAATAGAATAAAGTCTCCTATTCTTTGTAAAATTTTCAGTCTTCCAGGAAGAGATTATCCTTTTTCTCTCTTTGGGCCAGAATTTGTAAAGATTCTCCCAGCCAAATGTTGGGCCTTCACGTTTTATCCATGGTGGATTCTTCAAATACCTATACACTCCGTCTGGAAAGACAGGACTTGCAATTGCCTTATATGTCCAGTAGGTCCAGCTAAATCTAAATTCCTTAAAGAGCTCCAAAATATCCTCAACCCATCTAAGCTCCCCATAATATCCGCCGCGAAAATTTATGCCAAACTCACCTACATATAGCGGCACTTTTGTTTTTTTCATCAATCTAAGATATGGCTTGGCTAAAACCTTAAATCTATCTCTATTCCATATTATTTTATTTATCCTACCTGGATAATATAAATCCTTTTCAAAATTAAAAGTAAACTCAATCGGAGGATATACATGGATACTAAAGGCAGTATTAGAATCTTTGGGCCTGCCCAAGAATTCTAACCTCTGGCCCCAAAGGTTGCCTTCTAAAAATATTATATGGTCTTTATCAACAGACCTTATTGTGTCTATTGCCTCTTCGTAGAGGTCCTTTAAGATACCTTCTTTATTGATTTCAATTACTGGTTCGTTTAGGAGGTCATAACCACAGACTGCACTCAATTCTTTATAACGCTCTGCAACAAGATGCCATAATTTCAAGTATTTATTCTTATTAACCTCTTTTGTAAATAACTCAGATTTGCCAGAAGAGTCAGAATGCCAATCCTCATTCTGAGAACCAGGTGCAGCATGCATATCAAGGATGCAATATAATCTGTATTTCTCGCACCATTGGACAATTTTATCAAGATAGATTAAGCCTTCAGATTCTATGACTCGATAATTAAATGGGACCCTTATACAATTCGCTCCCAATCTTTTAATATTTCTTATATCGTATTCTTGTATAAAGGTATCTCGGAAATTTCTAGTGAAATCTTCAAGCGCTTCCCTACCTAAAGCCCTCTGAAACTCCTTCTTAAATTCCTTCTCCGGAATATTTCTGCCACCCAAGATGTAACCTTCCATCATTAACCATCCACCCAGGTTAACACCCTTTAGTATAATAGTCCTTCCTCGTTCATCAACAATCTTAGTACCGCTTACTTTTAAAAAAGAGAATCTCTGCTTCATAGCCTCTACTTATTGTTTTTTTAATTTTTCTAAGTATTCTTTAATCTTTGCTTCATAGCCTATATCAGTTGGATTATAATAATTTAGCTTCTTTTGAGTATAGTCCTGCTTTACATAATGACCTTTATAATTATGTGGATATTTATACCCCTTGCCATGGCCTAATACTTTGGCCCCAGGATAAGAGGCATCTTTGAGATGCTCTGGGACTTCCTGCGATCTCTCCTTTTCAATATCCTGATGAGCCTTCTCAATTGCTAAATAACTTGCATTGGATTTAGGGGCAGAAGATACATATATTACTGCCTGGGCAAGTGGAATGCGCGCCTCAGGCATACCAATAAATTCTGAGATTTGTAGAGCAGAATTGGCTACAACAAGTGCCATAGGGTCAGCATTTCCAACGTCCTCAGCTGCCAATATACAGATGCGCCTTGCAATAAATCTTGGGTCCTCACCTGTATATAGCATCTTTGCCATCCAGTATAAGGCACTATCCGGGTCACTGCCACGCATTGCCTTAATAAAGGCTGAGGCAGTGTCAAAGTGCGCATCGCCATCTCTATCATAAAGCACAATCTTTTTCTGAATAGATTCCTGAGCGAGCTTTAAATCAAAATGGATAAAACCATCAGAGCTAGGGGACGATGTCAAGACCCCAATCTCTAAGGCATTTAAGGTGCATCTCCATCGCAGACCTCAGCTAAAAAATCTAAGGCATTTGTTTGAGCCTTTACCTTCAGACTGCCCAAACCCCTTTCCTTATCCTTTAATGCAAATCTCAATATCTTTAGGATATCTTCTTTTGTCAGCGGTTTAAGTTCCAAGACCAATGAACGTGAGATTAAAGGCGAGACAATAGAGAAGAATGGATTATGAACAGTTGCGCCGATTAGAATAATATTTGCCTCTTCTACATCAGGTAGTAAAACATCCTGCTGTGCCTTATTA
>JBBIOC010000188.1:1715-2805 GCA_037443585.1 Candidatus Omnitrophota bacterium | reverse complement strand
CAGGTTTGATAACGTCAGCGTGGCAAGTATATCAGAAAGTTCTTCAGTAGGTGGAGATGCCACCCTAACACTGAATATGACATCAGAAAACTTTAGTTTCACTGGTTCCGGTAAAAATCCAATAGTTTAAATGAATAGTTTATAAAAGTGCGTGGATCCATAGCCGCAAGTTAGATTAATTGTATTAATTGTATAAAATAATATCATTCAACTGCACAGGATGTAAGGTTCTGTATCAAAAACAGATTCACTCTATTTCAGATTAGATAGTTAGAAGTAGTTGTAGAGAGACTAAACAAGGGATTGGGAAAAGTCTCCCTAAAGAAGAAATACACTTTACCATTACCTTTTATCTTTCTTTAGGCGGCACTCCCAATCCTTTTTTGTTTTTAATGTACTTATAAATCTCGCGTTAATATCGCTAATATTATAAGGAGAAAAAACATGGAAAAAGGCATGGATGATCTAACCCTGTTAGAGGGAAACAAATCAGAAGAAGCACTTAAAGTACTCTCTGAATACTCATCTGAGGATCAAGAGAAACTTAGAAAGGAAGCTTTGACTCCTGATATTGTAAAAGCAATGGAGAAAGAACCAGAAATACTGACAGATAGAAAAATTATACAAACCCAGGGCTACGGTGAAGTCCATATATTTCACCCTACAGTAGAAGAAGATAGTGAGGCAGATAAGGTTTATGCTCTAGAATACACCCGATTACTAAAAGAAGGAAGTCTGCTAACCTATAAACAGATGGAAGAATTGTTAGCAGAAAGAGGAATATGGACTGATAAAGATGATAAATTATTACAAAAAATGGGTGATAAATTGGTTAATTTAAATGTAGATATTGCCGAATTAAAGAGAAAAGATCCTCAAAAAAACTTTGATTTAATTGTCAAGAAATTAAAGGAAAAAGATGAGTGGGAGATGAAATTTGGTCTTTTAAATCTTAAAAAGAATAATTTCTTTGACTCTACTGTTGAAAGACACGCTGAAAGGAAGGCTCTGTTGTCTAAACTGACAAAATGTGTTAAAGACAAAGAAGGTAATCCTTTATGGTCTTCTATTCAAGAGCTTGAAAAGTCAT
>JBBIOC010000188.1:0-1687 GCA_037443585.1 Candidatus Omnitrophota bacterium | reverse complement strand
TATCTGAATCTCTTAGGTTCTGGAGGGGATTAGATAGCCCTTTTTATCAGCAATTGCAGGAAGAGATTCTTGGAGAATGAGATATAAAGCATCTAATAAAAATGGATCAATATTATTTAATAAACCTATAAATCAGTTAACAAAGACACAATTAAATTTTATTCACTTCTTAGAATTACAGGATTCTATAGACGAATTAGATGAAAAACCTGATGACTATACCCGATCTAACTACTATCTATTGAATGAATGGATTAAAAAGTATAATTACAAGCTTAAACATCCTCAGGATAGCTCTAAACACCAGGAACATATTGAATTTAAGGAGCTATAAGGAACCATAAGAAGTCAATAAATCCACCCATTTTGGGATACAAATTTACTTATTTGTGAGTACAGATTCACTTATTAAGACATAGAGATAAATATGCCTTCTAATGCAGAAATAAAATTTACCGGTGATGTTTCTGGGTTACAAAGTGCTATAGATAAAGTTTTAGGTACTATCAAGAACTTTGATAGTGAGCTTAAAAAGCTTTCTGGCTCCGTTATATCTAATGCCCAAACATTTACTTCCCTGGAAGCTGTTCTTCAGAGAAAGGCTCAGTTGATGATTGATCTCTCTACGGCTACCAAAGAATACAGGCAGGCAGTCTCAGCAGTCACATCGGGGGATAAGGTTAGAACAGATGTATTATCTAAGTTGTCTAAAGTGAAGGAAAGATACAGGAAGAGTATAGAAAGTGTATTAAAATCAAAAGCAGATGAAGCAACAAAAGAAGAAAAAATAAATGCGATTAGATCAATCGCAATGGAAGGCATTGAAAAACAAAGTAAGCGTTATAGCGACTACAAGAAATCTCTTGCTTCCACAAGTGCTGAATTACCTAATCAAGCAAGAAAAATTATTGGTATAAGACAAAATCTCTCAGAAGTAGATAAAACTATTAGAGGTGTTACCTCTGGCACTTTAGATATGAGGAACAAATGGCTAAGAGCCTTTGCTCCTATCAATGAAAACTTATTAGATTTCAGCAAAAGACTTTCTATAGCCCTAGAAAAGATTATTACTTACAGAATAGCCTGGGCTATTTTTAGAGGCCTAGCAGATTCATTTAGAGACGTAATTAATCAGACTGCTCAATTTGATTCTACCTTGGCTCAATTGAGGAAAGTACTACCGGATACAACTGGAGATATAGAATTTTTAAGTGGTCAGGCTTTTGAATTAGGCAAGAAATTTGGTGTTTCTGCTCAGGAGATAGCTGAGGGATTTAAAATATTTGCCCAGCAGGGATTAGATACGTCTCAAATCATGGAAAGAATGAATGTTGTTATGTTGGCTGTTACAGGAACCGCTCTTAATGTCAGGGAAGCTATAGATGTTGTTACCTCGGCAAGTATTACGTATAGGAGTGAGCTTGTTAGTCTTGAAGACTTAATGAATAAAATACTTGCTGTAGAAGCTGCATCTGCTGTTGAGGCAAGAGATTTAGCACAGGGCATTCAAATTGTTGGGCCTGTGGCAAAACAGGTAGGAGTCTCGCTAGATGAGTTAAATGCGATTATTGCTACTGTAGGAGAAGTTACAAGAAGATCAGGAAGAGAAACCGCAACTGCTTTTAGGACTATCTTTACAAGAACTTTCGGGCCTGAAACAAGAAGGGCGTTGACGGAAGGTGCACGG
>JBBIOC010000187.1:0-2858 GCA_037443585.1 Candidatus Omnitrophota bacterium | reverse complement strand
GATAAATCTTTTAAACCTCTATTCAAAGAGGCAAAAATAAAATTTTTAAAGATTCAGAGGCCAAAACTTAATGTAACAGTTCTGGATTAGAAGAGGTGTGCAATGAAAGAGAGACGCAGATTTATTCGTTTTGAGGAAATATTAAAAGTAAGGTACATCGTTCAGGAAAAAGACCAACCTGTAGAAAAATCGGGAGCAACTAAGAATCTAAATGCAGAAGGCATTCAATTGGTTACAAATGAGCCCCTCGCAGAGGGGGATTCCCTTGAACTAAAAATAGCTCTTCCAAAAGCCCCAAACCCTGTTCATATATATGGCCTGGTGATTTGGAGTGAAGAATCCAAAACCGAAACAGGTCCGGCATATAATTCCGGCATTAAGTTTATAAAAGTCGAAGAGGATAATAAAAATACCTTTTTAAGGTTTCTCTGTGAGTTGATGTCAAAAAAAAGTAACGAGACAAAGAAATAAAGGGGGGAAAGTCTATGCTTTTTATTTCATTACTTGATATAATCCCAGGCAAGGCGAAGGAAGCCACTGACCTTGCAAAGAATCCGAATATTTCGCAAGGGGTTGTCATAAAAGAGCTTTTGGGTGTTTTTGGAAAGCCCGATATAATAATTGTATTTGAGGCGCCTTCCGAGAGGGTTGCAGCAGAATTTGTCCTGCAGTTTTCTTCTGCAGCTATAACAAAGACCCAGCTTGTCTTCCCGATTAAAATAATCGAGGAATTCTAATACCGAGGGATTCTAATGGGCCAAACGCTTGAAGAGAGATTATCGAATGATTTAAAGGGGGCTATAAAAGATAGAGACCTGACAAAGACATCTACCCTCCGTATGGTCAAGGCAGCCATTGAAAAACTTGCTATAGAGAAAAGGATAGAGAGATTAGAAGATTCTGATGTAATCAGAATAATAACAAAGCAAATAAAAGAGCATGAGGATTCAATAGAAGGTTTTCAAAAAGGCAACAGGACAGATCTTGTAGAAAAGGAGAAAAAAGAGCTTGAGATTCTAAAATCTTATATGCCGCAGGAGATTGCTCAGGAAGAGGTTATATTGATTCTTCAGAAAAAGATAAATGAATTGGGCGCTTCAAGCCCACAGGACTTTGGCAAGGTTATGAAATCTGCGATGGAAGAATTAAAAGGGAGAATGGATGGCAAAAAGGTCAGTCAGATAGTCAATGAACTGCTGTCTAAGAGGTCTGTTTAATAGAAGTGATTTGCAAATTTTTTATTTTTTTTCAGATACTTTTTCTTTGCGGCTGCGCAACAATCTATAATCCTGCAACGCAGAGAAATGAGATAATTTTTGTAGATACATCCGCGGAGGTGCTATTAGGCAGAAGGGTGGCCTTTCAGGTTGCCCAAGAGTTTAAGATTTCGAACGAAACTAAAGTTAATGAAAAGGTCCGCAGCATAGGACAGAAGGTAGCCAGTTTTTCTGACAGGAAGGATATCGGATATAGATTCTTTGTAGTAGAAGACAGTCAAGTAAATGCCTTTTCAATACCCGGCGGATATATTTATGTGCACACAGGGCTTTTAGAAAAGGCAACAGACGATGAGCTTGCTTGTGTTCTGGGTCATGAGATAGGACATGTAGCTGCAAGGCATATAGCCAAGAAACTCCAAGCCCAGATTGGCTATGACATCTTAATGAATATCGCTCTGAGGAAAGCAGGTGTTCAGGATTTCCAGAGGGCTATTGATACAACATTTAAACTTATATCCCTTGGTTATAGCAGGGAGGATGAGTTGCAGGCTGATAGGTTAGGAGTAAAGTATGCTAATAAGGCAGGTTATGACCCCTGGGCAATGGTCAGCTTTTTAAAGAAACTAAAAGAGATTGAAGGAGAGGACCCTTCGCAGATATTTATATTCCTTCGTTCGCATCCAGCAATTACACAGAGGATAGCAATATTAGAAAGAGAGATTCCAGCAATAACTAAAATGAGTTTAGAAGGAGAAGATAGACCGACAATATCTCAATTGCCTTCAAGGCAAAATCTTTTTTCACAGGGCTTAAAATTTTGTCCAAAGTGCGGTAAAGAATATTCCCTTCGCACAAACTTCTGCCCAAAAGATGGAACCCGATTGGAAATAAGGGCCAATAAATAGGGTTTATGGATAATAGAATATTTGAACGAATAGATGGAAGCTTTAATGTCAAATATAGCAGACTTTTGCCAGAGGATAGCAAAGAGTTTGTTGCGGACAGCAAGAACTTAAGCGGCGGAGGTATTCGAATCTTGCTAAATGAACGATTTAATAAAGGGGATATTATAAGAATAAAGATTTCTGCACCTTCTATCCCGAAGGTCGAAGCGCGGTGCTTTGGAAGGATTGCATGGATATGGGAGGCTGATAATAAACCATATGACGCTGGCATAGAGTTTATAAACCAAGACTTGCTGCAGGTAGGAAGGCTTTATTCCTATCTGGAAGGCCAGAAAAAGATAGGGATTTGATACATTCACTTGCGCTCAGTATCAACCCTGAACGTAAGCCGAAGGGTTAACATGGACCTGCTTAAATGGTCAGGCTTTAGAAAAATAGAAAAAGAGGGGTTTAGTGGCGATAGAAGGGGGTCAAAAAGATACGAGATACCTCTAAAGGTCATTTATTTTGAGCCAATAACCCTTCTTGAAGGTTCAACGTTTTGCAGAAATATAAGTAAGCGAGGCGTTCGTTTTCCAATAAAAACCCGTCTCCCAAAAGGCACAAATTTATTCCTTACATTAGAGGACCCTGCATCAGAAAGAACCATATTAACCAAAGGCAAAATCATCTGGATTGAGGAATTTATAACAGGCGATAATGCAGAAGGCGTAAGGTATGAGACAGGGGTCAG
>JBBIOC010000186.1:0-2874 GCA_037443585.1 Candidatus Omnitrophota bacterium | reverse complement strand
ACTGTGCTATTAGGGTCATTCAGATCTCCGAAATGCCGAGCATGACCCATGCAAGTTTGAACGCATGGACAGACTCTGTGAAGTTCTTCATCTCTAATAGCCCGATTTTCCTTCTCTGCCTTTGCCTCTAATCTATCTAAGCGTTCTACACAGAATGTGCACTTCTCTACAATGCCTTTATATCGTGGCCTGAGCTGTGGGTGTGGATCAGGATTCAATGCTTGCTCTCGAAGTCTGCCTCCGTAATCCGGCTTTGACCAATTAAAATAACGTGCACCATAAGGACATGCTATGGTACAATACCTGCAGCCGATGCAGCGCTCGTATCGTTGTAAAACCAAACCCCTGTCTTTATCCTGATACGTCGCGCCAACAGGACAGACAGAGACGCAGGGAGGATTTTCACAATGCATACATGGTCGAGGGTCCATATCTATATTTACATACGGATACTCTCCCTTTTCTTTTAGAAAATAAACTTCAGTCCATTGTATTCGGCGCGCCAGTTCTTTGGGTGAGGCTATTGAAATATTGTGTTCTACTTTGCAGGCCACTGTGCAGGCCTCGCAACCTATGCATCTGGCTAAATCAATAACCATAGCATAGCGGTGTTTATTTTTTTTCTTTGGTTCGATTGCCATTACTTTCTTAGGTAGACTAGAAACTGCCAATGCCATTCCTGTTGCTGCACCTAATTTCAAAAAGTCCTTGCGGCTGAGCTTCTTTTTCTCTAAAGCCTCCATTTAGACCTCCTTAACTAAAAATCAGAACTGTGTTGCAACTATTGCTGACAACAGGTCATTGTCAGATTCTACGGTAGATGGGCCTGACTCATCATTCCAGTCATAACTGAGTTTCAAAATAGTATTTTCACTCCAGCGATAGCCAATGCCTAAGGAATACCGCTGGTACTTATTTGCAGTGACGCTATTTAGACTCGCAGTAATATCCCCGTCCAAATCCACCCAGCTGTAACGGCCAGCTGTATAAAATTTCTTCGTCACATTATAGGTGCCTTCTAAAAATCCAAAATCACCAGAGCGCTCATTCGCACCAGTATCATCATCCTGGAATTCACCATAAGAAAGTCGAATAAAGGCCTTGCTATCAGAAAAAGCAGGCGGGTCCAATGGTTTCTTGCCCTTTCCAAAGTCATAGCGCGCATCAACTTCCCAGGCTCGTCTTTCCCAGTTAATGGCACCTGTTGGAGGGGTTGCCAGGCCCCCAATAGATAGCTCTGTATTTGAGGCCTTGAGGCTCCCTGAATCATAGTAAGTGGCTGATAAATATAATGGATCAATAGGTGTATAATATAACTTTCCCATAAATGCCTTGCTGGTACTTGAGTCTGAACCCACGCCCGAATTTCCATCAGAAATTGAGGTAACCCATCCCAATGGTTTAAGTCCAACCTTATCTAATTTTATCTTTCCTGCTAATTCTAACCCTTCATCATTTCCGCCTGCCTTTGGTGCAGAGTTAGAAGGCAGGACCCCTTCCACAGGGTTATCAGACCAGGTCTCCTCACCAAAGCCTAATTTAAATCTTCCTAAACGGCTGTTTAGACTAAACGGCGTTTCTTTTAAGAACGGTAAAAAATCTTTAGACTGCAGATAAAAATAATCCAATAAAGGTGTCTGCGCAGTAGCATTATTTACATTAAACCGCATAATTACTGTGTTTATCTTATCGGGTTCAAAGGCAAGTTGTATCTTGCCCTCTGGCGCCTCAAAGGAGCCTGAAGGATATGGACCGGATTTCCCTGAATCATAGAAACCTGCAGCATATCTGCCTTTAATTTTTAGTTTTGACATAGCATTGGCTAAGTCCACCCTTGACTCCACCTTCTTTGCTACCTCTTCTTTTTGTTTATCAAATTCTTCCTTCTGCTTTGCCTGCTGCGCTTCCAATTGTTCAATCCGCCTCATCAACTGTTGCACCTGCTCTTTTAACAGACGAATCTCCTCTTCGGGCGTCTGGGCAAAGACTAAACTACTTACTAATAAAACAAAAGCTATGCAAACTACCAAAATCAAAAACCCTTTCATCCAACCCTCCTCTCTTAATCTAAATTCCACCATGTTCAACCGCGTAGGTTGAACAAAAGGTTGCGCCATTTAATCCAGATAACTCACCATCACTCTTCCGCCAGAACGGACACAAGTAATATCCTCGGGCAATTCTACAATAGCATTTGCCAGAACCATAGATTTTAAGATTCCCGAACCCTGTGGTCCAGTCAAAGAAGCAAAGAGTACGCCATTTCTATTTTCTAAGACTGCCCTTAAGAAATAACGAAGACCCTTCTTCTTCTGAAAATCCTCTTTCAAAATTGCTGGCAGATGAAACCTGAATAGCTCATTTGAGCCAGAGCACTTTAATATAGCAGGTCTAACAAACTCTTCAAAGGCAATCATACTTGAGACAGGGTTGCCAGGAAGTCCAAATACAGGAACCGTAACCGCGTTCAACCTACGCGGTTGAACAGGTAAAGTTTGCCTTTTAATCAGGCCAAAAGCCAGAGGCTTTCCCGGCCGCATTGCCACCTTCCAGAATTTCATATCAATTCCTAATTTATTTAAGACATCTTTAACAAAATCATAATCCCCTACAGAAATCCCCCCTGATACTAAAAGCATATCTGCGCTAAGACCCTTTCTTATCTTTGATTCAATCTCTTTGGCTTTATCTTTAGCAATCCCTAAAATAATAGGAATAGCGCCTATTCTTACAACCTGTGCATATAATGAATAGGTATTGGAATTCCGAATCTTCCCTGGTTTTAGTCTCTCTTTTATCTCTAAGAGTTCATCTCCTGTTGCCAAGATAGCTACCTTAGGTCTTCTATATACCTTAATATTCGAAATACCCAGA
>JBBIOC010000185.1:0-2882 GCA_037443585.1 Candidatus Omnitrophota bacterium | reverse complement strand
ATCAAAAGCTAAAGATGCAACATTTTCAGAATGAAGCCTCAAAGAATTTCCAAAAGGACCAAGTGTAGAAAATATACCAAAGATTGTCTTTACAATCGTATCTAAGTCTTTCGGACCCTGCCTAAAAGAAACCTGTTCTGGAAGAACCTCGCCCATAGTTGATAAAAGTTCACTCTTCCTTACCCTGTGGTGTCCGCCGGGAGTCTTGAGCGTCTTCAATTTTCCAGAATATATATAGTTTTTTATGGTTGAAAGGCTTAGGTTTAGATATTTAGCCGCTTGCCTTGGAGTAAAAAATACATCTGAATTTTTATATTCTCTCATTTTTTTCTATAATATTTGTAATAATATGGATAGTAGTCGCCCCCCCGGGTAAGTGAAATATTGTTCACAACAATCCCGAGGGGTTTAGCACTCACTTTTTCAAGCAAGGACTTTGCATCTAAAAGCAGAGGTCTTGTAGATTTGCCGCTCTCTATAACAAGTATTGTGCCACTTATTAGGCTTGCAAGAATAGCTGCATCTGTAACAGGTATGACTGGGGGTGTATCAAAAATTACCTTTTTAAATTTAATGGAGGCGTCCTTAATAAAGGTCTTCATTTTCGGAGAGGTAATCAGTTCCGCAGGTCTCTCAAGTGCCTGGCCTGAAGTAACAATAAAGAGATTCTCTATCCCCGTCTTCAATAAAACAGATTCAAGCGAAACCTCTCGCGAAAGAAAGTCTGCTAGGCCCAATGTATTGTCCTTTTCAAAGATTGAATGAAGCCGGCCTTTGCGCAGGTCACTATCCACTAATAAAACTGACTGGCCGCTATTTGCTATGCTTATTGCAAGGTTACAAGCAGTGATGGTCTTGCCCTCTTTTGGTGCAGGGCTGGTTATAATTAGAGTTCTAAGACCACTTTCATCACCTAAATGGAATTGAAGATTTGTCCGAATTGTCCGATATGCCTCTGAGGCCAGCGAAGCTGAATCTCTTTCAACTATCCTGTCTATGTCTTTCTTTTTAACCCTCTTGCCATCCACTTCAATCTTTGGAACGCAACCTAAAAGGGGAAGCCCCACAAGCTCTGATATCTCTTTTGGAGACTTCAATGTTGTATCTAAATATTCTGTGAAGAATGCCATACCAATCCCGCCTAAAAAACCGATTATTATAGAAAGGGCAATATTGAGCCTCTTTCTTGGCTTAACAGGGACCTTTGGCTCTTCTGCCAAATCTTGTATTCTTATATTATTGGTCTGAATCTGGCTTGCTACAGAGGTCTCCTTCATTCTATTTAATACCAGCTCGAGCATTCGCTTGTTTGTCTCAACCTCCCTTGCTATGGCATTTAACTCAATAATCTTTCTCTCCAAATCAAGCGCCTCTTTCTTCTTTTCCTCCAGGGTTTCTTTGAAACTCGCTTCCTCTGACTTGCAAGCCTTATACCATTGCTCCACCTCATCTTTAACTCTGGCTTTTAAATGCTCTATCTCAGCCAACAGCCTTTCCATCTTGGGATGTTTTGTTTTATATATTTTTTTGGCCTCTACTAACTCTGACTCTAATTTTAGAAAACTGTCTTTTAAATCTACCAGTGTTTTGTTGTCTGAAAGGACTTGAGGCAATTTCTCAAGGTCATCTATCTTTCCTCGTTCAATAAAATTTTTATAAACTATCTCAGCCTGTATGCGCCTCGTCTGTGCCTCTACTAAAGAGGTGTTTAATTTTTTAAGGCTCTCGGCAATCAGATTTTCTTTCTCCTCTGCAGAGATTATGTCATTCTCTTCCTTATACCTTTGCAATGCGAGTTCAGACTCTTTTACCTTCTCTTTCTGTCTATCCACCTCTGTCTGCAAGAATCTCTTTGCCTCCTCTGAAAGGCCAGCCCTAAAAGCTAAATTCGACTCCGCATATACCTTTGCAAACTCATTTGCAAGGTTTTGTGCAAGGAGCTTGTCCTGGTCATCAGCACTTATCTTTATTACCCGCGTATCCCTTACAAGCTCAACCTTTATCTTCTTTAAAAGTGTCTTTATAGGGTCCTTGGCTTCTAAAAATTCTTCAAGCCCGGCAAGGTTTAGATTCTTAAACACGTAATGGGCAACCCTTCTGCTCTTTATTATCTCCAGCTGGGTCTCTAAATATTCCTTATATGCAAAATAATTCGGCTCGCCAAGGGTCACAACATCCTTGACAGAAAGGACATTTGGGCTTTCTATATCAACTATAACAGTGGCTGTGGAGCGGTATATAGGCTTCTGGACAAAACTTGCAAAGGTTATGATTGAGACTGTGATAATAAAGACCCCTATAACAATCCATTTCCTATTCTTTATTACTGTCAGGTAGTCTTTTAGATGAATTTGCTCTTGTAATTTTAGTGTCATATTATTGAAGACATAATTTAGCGAAGCCCTTAACGGGCGAGCCCTCGGCTTCGCCGAGAGGCGAGCTAAATTATTGTCTGAATTAACCCTTGACATTTTTCATCGTAAAATTGCTTTAATGTAAATTTACTTATACAAAATGTCAAGGGTGAAATTCGCACTTATCACTTACGACGACCCGTTGGTCGTCGTAAGTGATGTGCTCATTTCAGAAGAAGCTCTCCGGCACCACAACAATATCCCCCGGCTCAACAGGGATATCCTTACTCTTATCACCTTTCTGTGTTATATCAGTAATCTTTACAGGGATTGTCTTCTCTTGGGAGCCCTCAACCCTGATGATTCTCGTATTATTCTGCGCTGCACCCTCTTTGAATCCGCCTGCCATTGTAATGGCTTCAAGGACTGTTGTAGCCCTATCCTTAAAAAGCTCATATTCCCCGGGTTTAGTAACAGCGCCAATTACAAAGACCTTCCTCGGATGGTATTCTTCAATAAATATATTGA
>JBBIOC010000184.1:0-2890 GCA_037443585.1 Candidatus Omnitrophota bacterium | reverse complement strand
CTGGCTCAAGGTTAAGGCTCCAGGGCGAAGGTGAAGCAGGTATTCGTGGAGGCCCCAGGGGCGACCTCTATATCTATATAGACGTAAAACCCCACCCTATATTTGAGCGCCATGGATACGATATAATATGCGAAGTCCCAATAAGTTTTTCAACTGCTGCGCTGGGCGGAGAGATTGAGGTCCCTACGCTAAATAGTCGTGTTACAATGAAGATTCCGCAAGGGACACAGAGTGGCAAAATCTTCAGACTCGCTGGTAAAGGGGTTCAGAATCTACGAGGATATGGAAGAGGTGACCAGCTTGTGAGGATTATTATTGAGACCCCTACAAATTTAAGTTCTGAACAAAAGAGGCTCCTTATGGAATTTGCACGCTCTTGCGGGGAGAATGTCCACCCTATCTCAAAGTCGTTTATGGAGAAGGTCAGGCAAATTTTTAAGAAGTGAATAAAAATTTTTTAAAATTTTGGTTTCCTCTTTATAGCTATGCAGCCTTGATATTTATCCTATCTTCAAATCCTCAACCACCTTCTCTAAAGATTCCTTTTTTAGACGAATTTCTGCATTTGATTGAATATGCTATTTTTGGATTTCTTGCTGCAAGGGCCTTTAGAAACTCAAAGAGAGAGATTCTGATAAAGAATTTTAAGTTCTTAGCAGTACTCATTTCAATACTCTATGGGTTCACCGATGAATTCCACCAGAGCTTTGTCCCGAATCGCACAGCGCAGGCTTCTGATCTAATAATGGACGGGCTTGGCGGATTGATAGGTAGCCTATTTTATGGCAGATATAAAACCATTTAAAGGCCTTCTCTATAATCAGAGAAAGATAAAGGACTTGTCAGAGGTAGTAACACCTCCTTACGATGTAATCTCTCCAGAAGACCAAGCCCGATTTTACAAAAAGAGCCCATATAGTATAATCAGAATACTGCTTGGCAAGGAATTTAGGAATGACACAGAGTTCAATAATAGATATACCCGCGCAAAGAAATATTTTATTCAATGGATTTCAGAGGGCATTCTGACAAATGACAGTTTTCCCTCGATATACATATATCTTCAAGAGTTTTTGTATAAAAATATTAAAAAGATAAGATTGGGTTTTATCGCTCTATTAAAATTAGAGGACTTTGGCTCTAAGAATATCTTTCCTCACGAAAATACAATGGGTGGGCCTAAAGAGGACCGTTTTAAACTTTTAGAAAATGTACACGCAAACCTAAGCCCTATATTTGTGCTCTTTTCTGATAGAGAGAAAAAACTTTATAATATACTAAAAGAAAATATTGACCAAAACCCACCAATCCTAAATATCCAGGACAGAGATTCTGTCAGACACAGGCTTTGGAGGATAAAAGACCCTATTGTGATAAACAGAATTAGAAAACTTATGCATGATAAAGAGATTTTTATTGCAGATGGACATCACAGATATGAGGTTGCGCTTGAATTTAGCAAAAAGACGAAGGAGAGCCGTTTTGGCTTCATAATGAGCTATTTTACAGCAATAGAAAATGAAGGTCTGGTAATCCTGCCGGTACACAGATTGGTTCAGGGAATCTCTCAGGATGAGGCATTTGGATTTTTTAAAAAAAAGATTCAAGGGAAATTTTTATTAAGGCAGTTTAAGAACAGACATTTGCTTGTTGAATTCTTAGCAGATGCAAGAAGACCTCATAGATTCGGCGTATATTTAGGCAAGAAGAATTTCTGGGGACTGGACCCCTTGAAGGCCTTTAATGGAAATGCATTAGATGTAGATATCTTAGATAGATTTATATTGAAGCCTTTACTTAAAAATTTCGCTAAAGAGAACATAAGACTTGATTTTACAAAAGATATAGATTGTGCGATTGAATGGGTAGATAAGAGTTCCAAAAGATTGGCATTTTTTTTAATGCCCACTAAGATATCCCAAGTTCAGGATATAGCAAGGCTTGGAAAGAGAATGCCCCATAAGGCAACGTATTTTTATCCAAAGCCATTAAGCGGGCTGGTAATAAACAAATTCTAATATGGCCATTTTTGGCAAATCAAAATACACAGTTGTAAAGATTGCAAGGCGTAAAGAGATACCTGATGGATTATGGATTAAGTGTGAAGGGTGCGGGGAGATTATCTACAAAAAAGACCTTGATGCGAATCTAAAGGTATGCCCTAAATGCAATTATCATTTTGTAATTGGCGCATGGGAGCGGATTGCTATGCTCTTAGATGAGGGTAGCTTTCAGGAATTCTATAAGGATTTGAGGCCGCAGGACCCATTGAATTTCAAAGGGCCAAAGACATATATTGAAAAATTAGAAGAGGACCAAAAAGCAACAGGCCTTACAGAGGCAGCGGTTGCAGGAGAAGGTTTGGTTGATAAGAAGAAAGTCGCCTTTTGTGTAACAGATTCAAGATTTATTATGGGTTCAATGGGGTATGTTGTCGGAGAGAAGATTACACGGATTACTGAGTTTGCCACAAATGCTAAACTCCCGCTAATAATAGTATCAGGTTCTGGCGGAGGCGCGCGTATGTATGAAGGTATGATATCCCTGATGCAGATGGCAAAGACGAGCGGGGCTATAGCAAAGCACAATGAGGCAGGTCTTTTGTTTATATCTGTTTTGACCAACCCTACTATGGCAGGGGTTCTTGCGAGCTTTGCATCTTTAGGGGATGTTATTATTGCAGAGCCCAAGGCATTGATAGGTTTTACAGGGCCCCTGGTTATTGAGCAGACAATCAGACAAAAACTGCCAGAGGGGTTTCAGAGGTCGGAATTTCTTCTTGAGCATGGACTTATAGATATGATTGTGAACAGGAAGAATCTGAAAACAACCTTAAGTCAATTACTGGATTATCTGAGTTGACATGCTTTTAAAATTTAGTATAATAGAA
>JBBIOC010000183.1:0-2893 GCA_037443585.1 Candidatus Omnitrophota bacterium | reverse complement strand
ATAAGATGTTAGAAAATCTGCATTGGTTAGGACATGCAAGTTTCCGACTGGATGCCTCAAAGACTATATACTTTGACCCATGGAAATTATCCAAAGGTGCTAAGAAGGCAGATATAATCTTTATAACGCACGACCACTATGACCATTATTCTTTGGAAGATGTGAAATTGATTAGCACAGATAAGACTGTAATTGTGACTGATAAGTCTGTTGGGAGGCAGATACAGGGGAAGGTTAATTGTAAAGAGGTTAAGGCCTTATTGCCCGGAGATACTATAAATATAGATGGTTTAAGTGTCCAGGCAGTGGCAAGTTATAACATAAATAAACAGTTCCACACAAAGGAGTCAAAGAAATTAGGGTTTATTGTCAATGTGGATGGCGTGTCCATTTATCATGCAGGGGATACTGATAATATACCTGAGATGAAGACCTATAAATGCGATATAGCACTTTTGCCTGTAAGCGGGACTTATGTGATGACTGCAAATGAGGCAGCTGAGGCAGCTTTGGCAATTAAGCCTAAATGGGCTGTGCCAATGCACTATGGGGAGATTGTGGGTTCGGTGGATGATGCAAAGAGGTTTGCCGAGCTATTGAAAGGGAAGGTTGAGGTAAAGATGCTCGCAAAGGAACAGTAGAAACAATTTGAAAAACCTAAAGGAGGTGAGCTGAAATGGCAAAGAAGACTGCTAAGAAGACAACGAGGACCAAGGCAAAGAAACGTTACTCGTGCAACTATGTGGTCTGATTGTAACTGTAGATAATATCTGCGGGTGTATTGATACTTGCGATATAGTCTGTTGTGGCGAAGAGATGAAATCAAAGAAATAACCTTAAGAAAGGGGGATAGAGATGGGAAAGAAGGCGAGAGAAATCGTCAGCATTGATTTAAAGGATTTGATTAAGGATTTGGATAAGGCGTATTGCGATGAGTGGCTTGCGTTTTACGCGTATTGGTATATGGCGCAGGCAGTAGAAGGAAAAGGCTATGAGGATATGCAGGAGTTTTTGGACAAAATAGCAAAGGATGAACTTGAGCATGCGCAGGAATTGGCTGAGAGGATTATTGAACTAGGCGGTTTACCAACAAATAAACCTTCAAATTTAGAAAAGAATGCAAATGCGCCATATCCAGGTGTTATGAAAGAACTCTCTGACTATGATGAGATTATAAAATTAGTGACAGATGCAGAGGCAGGGGCGATTGAGGTTTATAACAAGCTCGCAAAGAAGACTTTTGGCAAAGACCATGATACTTATCAGCTTGCTACGCATATACTCGGTGAAGAGATAACCCATGAGGAGATGTTTGAGAATCTCTTAGAATGAAGAGATTGTCAGAAGAGATAATCCATTTTTTTCATCGGCAGAATTTCGTTGTGGTTTCTACCGTTGATAGAGACGGAAGTCCACACAATGCTTGTAAAGGGATAGTAAAGATAGACCAGGAAGGCAGAGTGTATCTACTTGACCTTTATATGAGAAAGACCTATGAAAATCTAAAAGAAAATCCAAACCTGTCCATTACTGCTGTTGATGAGCACAAATTTCATGGGTATTGTCTTAAGGGCAAGGCAGATATAATCTCAAGAGATAGACTTACTACTGACATTATAACAGCGTGGGACAAGAGGATTAATTCAAGGATTACACATAGGCTTCTAAAGAATATCCACGGAGAGATGGGTCATCATAAGCACCCTGAGGCACAGATGCCCAAACCTGCATATATGATTGTTCTGGATGTAGAGGAGGTCATTGACCTCACCCCAAGCCATATAAAACATGTATGAGCTTGTTCAACCTACGCGGTTGACAAGCTTGTCAACCGCGTAGGTTGAACGGGATGCTTGACCTTACCTTTCACCATATTTAACATGTATGATTTAATCATTATTGGAGCAGGTCCTGCTGGTATCACTGCCAGTGTATATGCTGCCCGAAAGAGAATAAATCTTCTCGTTATAACTAAGGATATTGGCGGACAGACTGCAATTAGCGGCGATATAGAGAATTATACTGGCTATCAGTTTATTACTGGCCCGGAGCTTGCAGCCAAGTTTGAAGAGCATATGCGAAAATATGGCATACAATTGAGAGAAGAAGAGGGGGTAATAGAACTTAAGAAAGAGAATAATAGAGTCGAAGTTAAGACTAATAAAGGTATATATGAGGCAAAGACTGCAATAATTGCCTCTGGTAAAAGGTCAAGAGAATTGAATGTGCCTGGCGAAAAGGAATTTAAAAATAAGGGCCTGACCTACTGTGCTACCTGCGATGCCCCGCTCTTTTCAGGAAAGGACGTTGCTGTAATTGGTGGCGGAAATTCGGGTTTAGATGCGATCTTGCAGTTGATAAGGATTGCTAAAAAAATCTATCTCATTAATATCGCCCCCCAACTTACTGGAGACCCGATAATGCAGGAGAAGGTCAATGAGAGTAAAATTGTAACTGTCCTTAATTCTACACAGGTAACTGCAATAGTTGGAGATAATTTTGTTACTGGAATTAGGATAAAAAGAGAAGGGGAGGAAGAAGAATTAGCTGTTCAAGGTATTTTTGTTGAGATAGGCCTTATACCCAACTCTGAATTTGCTAAAGATTTGGAGAAGAATAAATTTGGTGAGATAAAGGTAACCAACTACAACGAGACGAATATTCCGGGTATCTTTGCTGCAGGGGATGTTACTGACGTGCCAGAGAAACAGATAATAATAGCCGCTGGCGAAGGCTCAAAGGCCGCTCTCAGTGTGTTCAGATACTTAACACGCCAGAAGTAATTTTGGAGGTGATTTTATGAGACTATTGCACATTATTGCTACACCAAGAGGAATGGATTCAAGGACGCTTAAGGTTTCCGAGGCATTTTTGGAGAGCTTTAAGAAAAGGA
>JBBIOC010000182.1:0-2895 GCA_037443585.1 Candidatus Omnitrophota bacterium | reverse complement strand
CAGGCCATTTAAAGAGATTATTGAAGAGGTAAATGCTTTGGTAGAGAAAGGTTTTCAGGAGATTGTTTTGACAGGTATTTGCCTGGGTTCTTATGGAAGGGATATTTGCAAAGAATTGAACTTGTCTTTCCTTTTAGGAGAGATTTTAAGATTCAATGGCAGGTTTCGCATCAGGTTGAGCTCAATTGAACCAAGTGATGTTACTGATGAGCTTATAGAATTGATTATAAAAGAGGATAAACTTTGCAAACATCTTCATATACCTTTTCAGAGCGGTGACAATATAGTTTTAAGGAGAATGAATAGGTCATATACAAGAGAATTTTATCTAAGCCTAATTGAACAAGTTAGGAATGCAATTTCTGATATTGCGATAACTACAGATATAATGGTAGGTTTTCCTGGAGAGACAGATGAGGGATTTGAGAATACTGTTGGGTTCCTTAAAGCAGTTCAGCCTTCGCGCACACACATCTTTCCGTTTAGTAGGAGAGAAGGCACGCCTGCCTATAATCTTTCTGAACAGGTTAGTCCACCAATAGTAAAAGATAGGGAGCGGAGATTATTCGAACGAACAAATAGATTCGCTTACGAATATTCCAAAGGCTTTAAAGATAAACAGGTTGAGGTACTTGTTGAAGATAAAAGAGACCCTTCCACTGGGCTTCTTAAAGGTTATACAGATAGATACATTAAGGTCTATTTAGACGGCCCGGATACTATAAAGGGCAAATTAATCACCTGCCAGATTACTTCCGCGGGGTTGACCCCATTAGATAGCAAAGCTTATCTAACGGGGTTGACAAACCAAAAAACATATGGTATACTTATGCCATAGTTAAAAAATCCCACACATAATTTTATGCCCCAGCTAAAATTCAACTGGGTCGATGTAATTTTTATAACCTTTTTAATTAGAATAAGTTACATAGCATACAAGAACGGTTTTTTGTCTGAATTTTTCAAGCTTTTTGGCCTTATAATTGCCTTAGTTTTAACTGCAACTAATTATACAAATCTCAGTGGCTATTTAAGTAAATGGATAAAAGGGGAAAATAGCCCAGATTATTTAAGCCTCGGATTCATCTTCTTAGCCGTTCTTTTGCTCTTTAAGATTTTAGGTGCAATTATTTCGTTTTTGTTAAAATCTGAGAATGTGACTGAGCTAAATCGCTTAGTGGGGTTGTTCTTGGGTATAATTAGAGCATCCCTTTTAATGAGCATACTTTTAATTGCAGCATTACTCAGTCCAGGAGAATATTTTAAAAAGAGCATCCAGGAAAAGTCATTTTTTAGCCCATATATTTTAAAGATCGCACCTTTTACTTATAAGTTTGCTATCAAATTTTATCCTGGAGTTGAGCCAGAAAACCCGTATACTGATTTTTTAAATAAAAATTAACCTGTTCAACTGCGTAGGTTGAACAGGTTAGGAGAGGCAGATGAAACTAAATAGTATCTATGAGACTGCTGTTAGGTATGGTATTGAGGTTGACCCTCGCGGCAAAGAGGGCGTAAAGAAGGAATTAGAAAAGATAAAAATAGATTTTCAGAAGCTCACTGACAAGGAGAAGAAGGGGTTCGATTTGGAGAGATTGAGAAACCCTTACGCAGATACAAGGATTTTAATAGGGGGTGATGGGAAAAATATAAAGAGTATATTGGTCGGCATAGACATAGAGATAGGTGAGATATTATTAGCCGAGAGACTTAGAGAGAAAGGGAAAAGAATCGACCTTCTCATTTCACATCACCCGGAGGGCCGTGCACTTGCTAATTTTTATAGTGTTATGTCCATCCAGGTGGATATGTTGAATAAATTTGGGGTGCCAATAACTGTTGCAGAAGGGATTACGCAGGAGCGGATGAGAGAGGTAGAGCGAAAGGTTCTGCCTATAAATCATACGCGCGCAGTAGATGCGGCAAGGCTGCTCGATATACCCTTTTTATGCATACATACACCTTCAGACAATGCGGTCTGTAATTATTTGCAAAGACTTTTAGATAAAAAATCACCTGATACTGTTGGAGATATACTTGAGATATTAAATGAAGAACCTGAATATAAAGAGGCTTTCAAGAATAATGCACCACCTAAGATTATCAAAGGCGATAAAAACCGAAGGGCGGGTAAGGTCTTTGTAGATATGACTGGTGGCACAGAGGGTTCTAAGGATATGTTTGAGAAACTTTCACAGGCAGGTGTTGGGACCCTCGTCTCAATGCACCTCAGCGAAGAGCATTTTAAAAAGTTAGAGAATCAGCACCTGAATGTAGTTGTAGCAGGCCATATCCCGAGCGATACCCTTGGCTTAAATCTGATATTGGATGAGTTAGAAAAAAAAGAGAAACTTGAAATAATTCCTTGTTCGGGTTTTAGAAGGTTTTCAAGGATAAAATAAAAATTAGATGGCACGGATACCAGAGAATGTCCTAAATGAGATTCAGGATAGGTGTGATATAGTTGAGATTATCTCAAGTTATATTCCCTTAAAACCTGCAGGGAGGAATTTTAAGGCTATCTGCCCGTTTCATCATGAGAAGACTCCTTCTTTTATTGTCAGCCCTGAAAAGCAGATATTTCACTGTTTTGGATGCAACGCAGGCGGCAATGTATTTCATTTTATAAAAGAGTATGAGAAGATGGAGTTTATTGAGGTAGTTAAGATGTTGGCTGAAAAGACAGGGGTTCGACTTCCAACCCTTTTAGAAAGGGATTCTGAAGGAGAGGGCTTTATAAATGCGCTCTATTCTGCAAATGACTTTGCTGCAAATTTCTATTCTACACAGCTTTATTCTGAGGGCGGAAAACAGGCTTTAGAATATCTAAAAAAAAGAGGAATAAACACCCAGACCCAAAAAAGATTCAGATTAGGCGTAGCCTTAAATCTCTGG
>JBBIOC010000181.1:0-2902 GCA_037443585.1 Candidatus Omnitrophota bacterium | reverse complement strand
AAATTCCTGTCTTTGTTTTGTGTTAAATATAATATAGTCAGTATAGGTCTTCATATATAAATCCTCCTCTAATTCACCTTCGATTGTTGGTTCAATCTATGATTTAATTCTTTCAGTCTCTGAAACTCTAAAAATCTCTCTGGATTATATAAAGGAAAGACAGAATTATTATGTAGAAGCGGGTCAATATCTTTATCTAAAACGGACCTCTTATAGTCAGCTGTCCCTGGCACAGGTGAATATTCTTCAAGATAGACCCTGACCTTAAAGCTGTGGACAAAATAGATAGATTCCTCAATCTCTTCAAAACTCTGATTCGGCAGACCAATCAAAAGATATACCCCAATCTCACCTGGCTCAAATCCTGCCTCTTTTAAAAATTTAATCGCTGAGATTAATTCTCTGCTATTTACCTTCCCACCCGTGCTCTTCTGTCGAGCAGTGCTTACTGTTTCAAATCCCAAGCGCGGCTGGACAAAGTTAGATTTCTTTAGAAGAGATGCCAATTCTCTATCTAAAAACCTTGCATGTAAGCCATTTGGCGTATGAAAGTTTGCAAAGATTTTCCTTCTCAAGATACCTTTAAGAATCCTCTTTATATGCCTGTCTGGATTATAAAAGAGTGCATCATCGTAGAAGGCAAAATTTCTGACCCCCAATTTCTTATAGAAATCCTCTATCTCAAATATTACTTCCTCAGGGTCTCTTTGAGAAAATTCAGGATTGAGCAAATACCAGCCACAATAACTACACCTGTATGGACAACCAGTAGAAGTCCTCAAAGATACGTAATTTAATTTTGGATAGAGCTCATAGCAAGGTGAAAGATATCCATTAGAAATAAACCTTCCCTTAAAGACAAAATCTGAACCACTAAATCTTAAGGCATGTTCATAGCATAAAGTAGCATAGATACCTCCCAAAAGAAGCGGGGTCTTGGGAAACTGCTTCTTCAAGATTTCAATAGCCTCAAACACACCTTTATACCAATAGGTCATCCCTGAGGTAACAAGGATAATGTCAGGTCTATTAATACCCTTAAGCAATTTTCTGAAAAGCTCAGGTGGCATCCCATATCTTTTATATCTTCTGGGGATATCTTTAAAGACTTTAGGCTTTTCAACAACTTCCATATAATAATGGCCACTGCCAAAGGCTGTGGATTTTACCTGGCAGTCAAGGCAGTCAATAAGGGTAAGTTTAAATCCAATCCGCTTTAGATAGGTTCCAATTTGTAAGAGGCCAATTGGCTTTGCGAAAAGGTCATAACTTGCAAAATCATATATCCACGGATTTACCAAGACTGCCTGCATAAAAAACTAACCTGTTCAACCGCGCAGGTTGAACAGGTCGCAATCCCCTACTTATAGAATCCGTAATCCTTACTCTAACAATAACCACTGCCACACAGGGACTATTACAATATTCACATCCTCTATCTTCCTGCTACCCTGCTGATCAAATGTCAAAACTATTCCCTTATTTGCCGAGAGTTGTTTACAGGCACTAAGCAGTCCTTTTATTTCTCTTGTTTCATTTTCATCGGTCAGCTCATAGGTTACCTGATATGGTGCAAAACGACCATTAAAATCCTTAACTATAAAATCGCACTCTATTCCCTCCTCAAAATAAAATATTTCCTGCCAGTCTTTTTTTAATTTCAAAAAAACTGTATTTTCTAACGCCCTCCCATAATCACCAGAAGTAACCTTTCTGCAGATTCCATTATCTGCAACATATATCTTTGCAGGGTTTCTCATACGCTTATATGACGATTCTGAAAACTTCTTCACCTCATAAATAAGCATACTTTGCAGAAAGTGTCTATAATATAAGAATAAAATATCCTTGGAGAATGGAAGTTTTTGTTTAAATTGTTTATAAAACGATGTAAGAGAAAATTTTATTGAAAATGAAGAGAAAAGTGTTTCCATAAGTAGTGACAGAAGATGGATGTTGGTAATATTGAACCTTTCAACTAAATCCTTAAAAAACATCGCCTCCAGATATTCTTTGATAATCTTTCTCTTTTCTGACTCTGACTCAAGGAGCAGCACCTCTGGAAATCCGCCCCATTTCAAGTATTCAGAAAAATATTTCTTTATCAGCCTTTTATCCCCCCCATAGAATATTCTTTTATTATTAATATCAACGCCTTTTAGAGACACATATTCTCTGAAAGAAAAAGGCGTAACTTCTATACTCCAGGATCTACCTCTCAGAGATGTTTGTATTTCCTTTGGCATGACCTTAGAAGACGAACCAGTTATAAATACACGTATATTCTCGTGCTCTACAACCCTTCTAACAAACTTTTCCCATCCCAATACATTGTGAACCTCATCAAATAGAAATATCAAGTCCTTACCTGTTAAATGGGGTCTTAAATCCAGACAAACTTCTTTTACTGATTCAAAATCTTCTGTTTTGAAATCGCGCAACCGTTCATCTTCAAAATCTATATAAAAGGCATTGGCTCTATACTTCTTAAATAAATCATACAATATATATGTCTTTCCGCTTCGTCTTACACCATAAAATATCACCACCTTTTTCAATATATCAGGAAAATGTATCCCTTCACGGCGAATAATATTAGTTATTTCATTTAATATAAACTCTTCATTTGAAACAATTATCTCTTTAAGAATTTGGTTGCTTATCATTGCTTTTGTCCTTCCTTCAAGGACATAATATTAAATTTTTATCCTTCTGTCAAGGATTATTTAATATAGGTCATCCCTATTCATCCGCCTATGCTAAAGCTTCGGCGGATTTTTTCTTTATGAGTTTATCCGCCGTAGCCTGCCTTCGCTCTCCGAAGCTTTAGTGTAGGAGAGCTTCGGCAGGCGAAGGCGGACAATCCCCTATTCATCGGGTCTTAGTTTCTCTCATGAAAATT
>JBBIOC010000180.1:0-2908 GCA_037443585.1 Candidatus Omnitrophota bacterium | reverse complement strand
TATATAAAGAAGTGCCACGTATATTTAAAAGAAGTTTTGGAATCCCTTCTTCCCGATTTGTATGAACGTAAATATGAGTAGGCGCGTCGCTAAAAATTAGATTAGACTCAGTAACTTTGAGAGTTGGGTTAAATTCATCATCTATAACATCTGGAATTACAAAACTGGTATACACTTCACTGATAGTAAAGAATAATCTATCTTTAATCTCACCACGAGTTTTAAGTTCTTGAATGAGTCTTAAGCTTACCTTTCTATATAAAAGCATCTGCTGGGCGAGTTCTTCAAGACCATCAGGATAGGTCCCGCTAAATATTTCAGGACAATAAATCCAATAATCTGGATAAGGAGAATAGGGGTCTTTATACACATAAACATTAAAACTTCGTTCCTCATCAAAAAGCTTGACTGCCTTATCCCCTTCCAATCTTAGAACCGGCTCACCAAAAAGTTTTATTAGTTCATCGAAATCTTGTTTATCAATATTCCCTATACCTTTAATCCAGGAGCTGTAAAGAGGGGTTATGGAAATAACATCCAGGCCTTTATCACGCCAACCTCTCAACAGATAATGCTTTATAATGCCCAGGCCTCCTGCCATCACTAATTGAGCTAATTTGCTAATCTTAAGCATTACCTGTTTCCGCTCAAGTCCGCTTCTCATTAACTTTTTAGATAATGCCCGCAAAAGTCCAAAAGAAAGTTGTTTTTCAAACTGACAGCATACAACTGTTCTCTCTGCAACCAGAGGCGCATTCTTCTCTACCCAGGAACGCTCTTTACGAGCCTGGATTAATTGATTGGCTATAAGCATACTCCCAAACAGTAGAAAAGCTCCAAACCCAATAATGGCAGGAGCACTGTGTCTGTGTAAGGTTATAATTAATAAAATTGTAGCTACTGAGACAGCATGCCTCAGCCTCAACTCCCTGTTGAACAACTCCTTAAGCAATTCAATAAACCTGCCTGCTTTTTCTGTTGTTTTATCCTTTGCCCGCTTTGCAAAAGAAAATATAATCTTATACCCCTCAATGGCCAGTTCTGCCCATCTGTGGATTGGCAAGCCAGAATAGAGACTACCGCTTTCTTCTTCACCAGATCTTTCTCTCTCCAACTCTAATCTATATTGAGCAGCTCTTTTTAATTCTTCAGCTGTATTTACCCCTTGATATTCACGTTCATCAGCTAATGGTGGAACAATAACGTGCCTGCCTTTATTTGCCAATACTGTTGCCATCTGGACCAGATTTAATTCTCCATTTTTATTTGGCTCGCCTGTTAAAGGATTTATATATATGCCTTTTTGGTCTTTTGGTGCATTTTCCAACGCATCAAATATATCCTTTGCCTTACATACAAATAATCCTACGTCATCCCTTCCCTTTTTAAGTTTCAGTCCTTTTATACTCCCAATTACATCTGAATCTATATCTTCTATTATTGGCGCATAAGGGTCTTCTCTTATAGTAGTCCCTATAGACATAGAAATATCACCCAATGCCTGATGTATCATTAATAACCACTTTATTGTGTCTTTCTGCAACACTGCCATATCGCTCCAGATAACAATCAAATCACCATCAAAATCTCCTAATGCCTTTTTAGCCTGTAATACTGCATGGCCATCCCCAAGAGGTTCATCTTGTTCCACATAGATTGCCTTATATCCAGCGCTCTCAAGTTTAGATTTTATCTGACTATGAGTCCCAACGTCACCCATTTTCTCAGGCCTTACAATTATAATTGGCTCTCTATCAAATTCTGAAACCATATCCAAAAGATTGAATATTATAGGCCGGCCATTGACCTCATATAAAGTCTTTGGAATATTTGGATCTGGCATCCTTGTCCCCTTACCTGCTGCTGCAATAACCACCTTTACAGGTCTTTTTGGTTTAAATTCTGAGGCATCTTTTATCCCCAATAAATTAAGGACCTCTTGCTGTATTTTCTCTCTCCGTGATTCAAAATTCCTCCAATCCCTTAACATATCTTTCAATTTTCTATTTAATTCCGAAGACTTTATCTGTTTCTCTATAGCCTCTAACTCACTGACAAAATCCTCCATAGTTTTATATATACCTTCCTCTTTCTGAAGATTTATATAAATCTGATTAAGCTTGTCAATTATAGCGCGATTTATTTTTTCATCTGATACTATCCGGGTGCTATAATCAAAAGGTAGAGACTCTTTCCTAAGCGAACCAAACAAAAATGCCCCTAATGATTTTGGACCTCTTATATCCCGTTGGACCAAGTTAGAAATTCGACCTATTTCCAACGCATCGTCAAAGTCCCGAAGTTTAGGTACTGCCTGACCTTCTTCATTAATCTCAATAAGAACATTACCCTCAGCAGTAACATCATTATGTATAAACCCTGCCTTATTATGTAAATGGCTCAATGCCTTTCCTATAGCAATGGTAGTACTAAGAAGGAGTCTAAGATTATCCTTTTGAGGATGATAAAATCTCTCCAAATGCTCTTCTACTATAACCTCTTTATTAAGAGGTGCAAACTTCATAACACCACAACTTACTATATTTGGATGGGAAGGATGTTTATTTAATTCCTTTATAACCAATTCGTCTAATCTTGATTTTCCTGCATAAAATGCTTCATCCTCGTCCCATTCGATTTCAAAATTTATTCTAAGTCTCACCCCGCTCTTGCCCTTTATATCATATGCCACATAGACCAGACATTCAGGGTCATCCCTAACAAGACCGTCTAATCTGTAATCTCTTATCTCGCCTTTCTCATCCTGCAGAGAAATAGTCTTGCCTATTATAAAATATTTTTTCAAATCATCTTTGGTAGGAATACTTTTATCTTTTGTAATGTTTGTATCTATTCCTTGAATGAACTTGATTCGTTTTAACAAGTCCCTAAATTTTTCTTCTTCAAT
>JBBIOC010000179.1:0-3031 GCA_037443585.1 Candidatus Omnitrophota bacterium | reverse complement strand
TTTATTAAGGAATGACCTAATACTGCTACCTTTTCAAAAAGAGTAGGATATAGGTCTTGCCCACCAAATGTCATTCTCGGACGAGCTAAGGCAGACCGTAAAAGGCCTTCGTCTCTCAAACCTGCAGTGCCACCAGAGAGATGTATTATTCTGCGGTAGATAAACAGAGTTTGTCTATAATGCAGATACTTCATGCCTTAGACAATTTCTTCAAAAGACCAAGGTTTTGTTTAAGGGATTCGTCTACGAGTTTGGTAAATTCAGGCGAAATAATATCCTCCTTATATTCATTGATAAGGATATCTATGGCTTGCCTTACTAATATGGATTTAGGAATATGAGTAGTGACAGAAATTTTATCCAATAACTCTATCTGCTTCTCATCTAACTTAGTATTAAATGGCCTTAACATCCTATCTCACCTCCAGTATAAATATAGCACAGTAGATTTATATTGTCAAGTATTGACTTGTATTGACTATTTACCGATACAGAATTCTGAAAAGATTCTATCCAGCAGTGCCTCGGATATCTTGTCCCCAGTAATCTTACTTAAATAATCTGCGGCTGAACGAAGGCTCACAGCTATAATCTCAAGCGGTAAACACTTCTTAATAGAAAGGGTTGCCTCTTTTATCTCTTTATATACTTCTTTAATCAGGCTTATATGTCTTGCATTGGAGAGAATCACTTCATCTAAGGATTGATTGAGCCTTCCTTTCCATATTAGACTGCTTATAGTATCTTCTAAGTCTCCAATACCTTCAGAGGTTATTGCGCAGGTCTTCACAATTGCCTTTTCAGGTAATAGCGTTTTTAGTTCTTTTTCAGAGGTCTTTTGCTCGAGGTCTATCTTATTCTTAACAATTATAATGGTTTTTTCTTTGATATTTTCAATTATTTTTAAATCTTCCTTTATGAGTTCCCTTGAGCCATCTATTACAAATAAGACCAGGTCCGCCTCTATTATTGCCTTTTGGCTTCTTTCAACGCCGCAGGATTCAATGTAGTCTTTAGGCTTGGCTATCCCAGCAGTATCAATGATATTAACAGGTATCCCTTTAATATTTAGAGCTTCTTCAATAGTATCCCGTGTCGTGCCTGGTATCGGTGTGACTATTGCCCTCTCTTCCTTAAGAAGGGCGTTTAAGAGGCTGGACTTACCAACATTCGGGCTGCCGCATATGACTGTCTTAATGCCGTCTCTTAAGACCTTGCCTGTCTCTGTGCTGTCGAGTAAGCTCTTTATTTCCATACTAATCTTTTCAAGTCTTTCCATAATCTCTTTATCCCTTAGAATTTCAATATCTTCTTCTGGGAAATCTATCAATGCCTCTAAGTGGGCATAGATGGATAAGAGCTCCTCTTTTAAGGCCTTGACTCTTTTGCCAAATTCCCCTTCTAATTGTCGGAATGCTACCTTTAGGCTCAAATCAGTCTTTGCAGCCACAATATCCAGGACCGCCTCTGCCTGACTTAGGTCAATCCTGCCATTTAAGAATGCCCTCTTTGTGAATTCCCCTGGCTGGGCTATGCGTGCACCAAGCCGCACAGTCAGGTCCAGAATTTTTTTAAGTGGGACTATGCCACTGTGGCAATTGATCTCCACGATATCCTCTTTTGTATAACTCTTCGGGGCACGCATCACTGTCAAAATCACCTCATCTATTGTCTCCTTATTTTCATCTGCAATATATCCATAATGGGTAGTATAAGTCTTGAAGACTGAGGGTTTATTTCCATCTTTAGACATAAAAATCCTGTCAGCAATCCTCAGTGAGTCCCTTCCACTCATCCTGACAATGCCGATGCCAGCTTGCCCTATAGCCGTTGAAATCGCCACAATCGTATCATCTAAACTTATATTTCCCATAGATTTTTAACCCGTTCAACCTACGCGGTTGAACATTTGGGTAACATTTAAAATCTTAAGGCATCGCCTACAACAAATAGAGAGCCAGTTACTAAGATTAAATCCTTCTTATCTGCCAGGCGTCTGGCTATCTTTAATGCCTCATCCACATTTAGAGTCTTTATCAAACCATTTCTATTAAAAAACCGCTGTAAGACATCCGGCTCGACTGCCCTCGGGTTGTCCTTTGCTTTAGTTAAAATCACAGAAGAGTTTAAATCTCTAAGCCTATACACAATACCTTTTATATCCTTATCGCTGGATACGCCAAATATAAGAAAGAGCCTTCTATACTTGAAGTCTGATTTTATTGCCTGCTTCAAAGTGGATATACTTTCTGGACTGTGTGCACCATCCAGAACAACGGTTGGATTCTTTGTAATAACTTGCAACCTCCCAGGCCAATTCACATTTCTTAAGCCCTTTTTTATAGAAATTTCGTCAATATCTATATTTAACTTCCTCAGTCTCTCTATAATACCTATAGCAGTTGTGGCATTTATAATCTGATGAGCGCCTGTAAGGTTTACTTCTATATCCTTAATCTCAAAATCTCTGCCAACTATAAAGAGTTTACAATTTTGTGCCTGTGATACAGCTTTTAGAACCTTTAGTACCTCATCTTTCTGTGGTGAAGTAACCACGTCTATATTATCCTTTATAATGCCCGCCTTTTCTTTTGCTATCTCTTTTAAGGTGCTGCCGAGTTTATCTGTATGCTCAAGGCTAATCTGAGAAATCCCACAGACAAGCGGCTCAATAACATTTGTAGCATCAAGCCTCCCGCCCAGACCTGTCTCAATTACAGCAAAATCCACAGCATTCTCTTTAAAATATAGAAAGGCGAGTGCAGTATAGATTTCAAAAAAAGAAAGTTTGTCCAAATTTGGGTGTGGCCTAAATTTTTCTACATATGGCTTAATCCTTTCTACTAATTTGCACAATTCTTCCTTTTCTATCATCCCTTCAAATAATTCCGACCCTTGACCCTTGACCCTTGCCTCGCACCGAGGTGCCTTATATCTAAGTGCTCGGCACCGAGGTGACCCTTGACCTAAAATTCTAATCCTCTCTCTAAAATCTATAAGATGCGGCGAAGTATACAACCCTACTCTAAAT
>JBBIOC010000178.1:0-3071 GCA_037443585.1 Candidatus Omnitrophota bacterium | reverse complement strand
TCCCTGAGGCCTTTGCAATCTCCTCAACTCGTTTATTAAGCTCTTCCTGAGTTAGATGGATATTTTCCTTTCTGGCAATCTTATCGAGTATAAAAAATGCCCTCACTTGCTTTAAGGCCTGCCTTGCTGCCTGCTCCTCCAGCTCTTCTATATCCTTCTGAGATAGCTCAAAGCCTTTATTTTCTTTCTGAATAGATTCTAAATATTTAATGCGCGCCTTTGCATCTTTTAAGATTCTCTCTCTTTCTTCATTTACTAAAGATTCTGGAGTCTCAAAAGGGTTCATCTTTACAAGCTGGTCTATAATCTGGAGTTCTAAATCCGCCTCCACCTCTCTTTTGAACTTTTGGTCAAGGCTTGTCTCAACTGCCTTCTTTAATTCAATCAAAGAGCCATAACCTAAATCTTTTGCAAATTCATCGTCCAAAGGCGGCAGGACCTTCTCCTTTTCTTGCGAATCTCCCTTTGGCATAAGCTGGGCGTTTGATTCTCTCAAGGATTCGAGCGCCTTAGATATGTCCTCTTCTTTTACCTGTAGATTCTTTCTCTTTATCTTCAGACCTTTATAGTCCTTTATCTCAAATTCAGGCCTTATCTCTAATTCTGCCTTAAAATGAAATGGACTTTTTCCTTCGAGGCGCACATCAGAGATTTCAGGCGAACTTATAGGGTCAAGCTTATACTGGTTCAATGCCTCTTTATAAAGTTCCGGGATAAGTCTCTTTAAAACCTCTTCTTTAGCGCGATTGCCAAAGTGCTGCTCTAATAGGTCCCTAGGAACCCTGCCAACCCTGAAGCCAGCTACTGAGGCGGTTTTGCCGAGTTCCTTATAGACCTCATTAAATTTATCCTGAACCACCTCTTTTGATTCCTCTATTTCAAGAACCATCTTACAATTTTTGAAACGCTTTAGATTAGATTTCATTCAACAACACCTAAAAGAGAATTTACACCGCAAAGGCGCAAAAAGTCCGCAAAGACGCGAAATTTTTGCGATTTTGCGGGTTTTTGCGGTTTTGCGGTGTAAATCTACATTTTAAATTTCTCCCCTAAATATATCTCCCGCGCCTTTGGGTCGTTTATCAATTCCTGAGAAGTGCCTGAGATTAAAATCTTTCCTTCAGCCATTATATAAGAGCGGTCTGTAATCTCTAAGGTCTCGCGAACATTGTGGTCTGTCAGCAATACACCTAACCCCTTAGACCTCAAATCAGAGATAATCTCCTGCGCCTCATCTACGGCGATAGGGTCTATGCCGCTAAAAGGCTCATCAAGTAGAATAAATAAAGGGTCAGTAACTAAAGACCTTGTTATCTCAAGCCGCCTCCGTTCGCCACCTGAGAGCGTATATGCCTTTTTCCTGGCAAGATGCGAGATATTTAATTCATCAAGGAGCTCTGCTAATCTTCTTTCTCTCTCAATATTTGTCAAACTTAAGGTTTCAAGTATAGCCATAATATTTTCTTCTACAGTCAATTTTCTAAATACAGAACTCTCCTGCGAAAGGTAGCCTATGCCACGTCGCGCCCGCTTATACATTGGCAGGTCTGTTATATCCTGATTATCAAATATAATAGTGCCCTCTTCAGGCCTCAACAACCCAACTATCATATAAAAGGTGGTTGTCTTCCCTGCACCATTTGGGCCCAAAAGCCCAATTACCTCGCCTCTCTTAACGCTGATCTCAACCTTATCAACAACCCTCCTTGGCCCGTAAGATTTTATTAGATTATGGGTTTGGAGTAAGTGGCTGTTCTGCTGCATCTTTTTCCTCTTTCTGCGGTGCAATCACCAGCTTTGGCCTCTTTGGCAATATGACCTTTTTCTTATCCACGAGATAGATTGCAATCCTGCTATATGTAATATTCTCCCCATGAATGATTCGAACGTTTCCGCTTGCAATGACCCGCTTTATCTTTTTGGTCTTTGGGTCAAAGAATACGTCCATCCTGTCAGCAAGAAGATTACCCTGGCTATCCTTTACCTCTACGTCTTTATGAAAAGTAGCCCTGCTCTTTCCGTAATCTAATTCAAGCGGCCCTTCACAGGTGATTATAGTAGAGCCCTCCTCAACACTTGTGCTTACATCTTCATTAAACCTCACTTGCTTGGCTTCTAAATTGCAACTTGCGCCTTGGCCTGTTGCCTCTAAGTTATCCTTTGTCATAAATACGGGCGCATCTGTTGTAATATTTTGCGTCTCTCCCTGCCAATAGAGATAACCTGTCTTCAATTTCATTCCATCAGATGAGGTCACCACTACATTATCCTTTAATCTCACATCATTCTGAGGTCTATTAAAGAACCCCTTTTCAGCAGTAAGATTAAATCTGGACTTCTCGCCATAAAGAACTGCCTCGGGTCCGCCTATCTCAATAAGGCCTCCATAGAGATAGGCCTTCTCTCCATTTAGTTCCCACTTCTTCTTCCCATCCGCAGTATATTGGACTAAATTAAAATCCTTTATCTCCTGACTCGCCTCCTCTTTTATAGAAGATTTATCTTCGGCAGCAAAAGCTAATGAAATTATCGTAGGGATAAAAACTCCTACCAAAATCCAACCTACGCAGTTGACAAGCTTGTCAACTGCGTAGGTTGGACAGGTTGATTCTGCCCAAGCTTCCAGCTTCCAGCTTCTAGCTTCTAGCTTCTTTTTTATAATGGCTGCGTCTTCCATCTCTTATGAAACCACACCCATTCAGAAGGATATCTTCTTATAGCCCCTTCTATTCTATTAGTATATCTTTGCGTAATCTCTGAGATATCCCTCTCTCTATCTCCTGTCAGTCTAAATTCCAGCGGTCCTTCTACAAATATCTTATGTCCCCTGCCTGAATGGACGATAAAACAGGATATAATGGGGGCGCCTGTTAGTATTGCAAAAAGCGCAGGCCCAATAGGTGTATATGCAGGCCTTCCAAAAAAATTTACAAAGATACCTTCTACACTATCCATATCCTGGTCAGGTATAACGCCTAAAATCTGATTTTCCTTTAATGCTCTAATCGCCTCTTTGAATGCCCCATCTCTATAAATAACATTCAAATGATGGGCCTGTCTCTGACGTTTCA
>JBBIOC010000177.1:0-3084 GCA_037443585.1 Candidatus Omnitrophota bacterium | reverse complement strand
CCGAAGGCCGTATATAGTTGACTGAGACCTTGCAGCTCTCTTCAGCAAAATCCAATATCCCTTCAGGATTCAAACCCGAAGCCTTTAAATCCTCGGGCCCAAGAGATGCGATTGCCCACGCAAATGTATCTGTGGCAATTGTAGCATCGCCCTTGCCCCTGTTCAGTCTTATCTCGCACCTGTTGTAGGCATTTACCTTTATCCACTCAAGGGTCCGTTTTTGTGCCAACAAAAATCTTTGCTCTTTGGTCTTTTTAAAGAGCATGCCAAACAATGCATATGCATCCAGATTGTGTTCTGTGCTGAACCAACTTTCAGAAGGCCCGCCGCGTATACCAAAGTCTTTATCTTCGTTCTGAAGATTAATTACCCAGTCGCCAATTGAAGTGGCTATTTCTAAAAAAGTTTCATCTTTGGACCTTTCTGTATACCATACAGCAGCAATGGCCAACCAGATATTTGGCCCTGTGTGAATAGTATATTCAACTATCGCACTTGTAAAAGCATCATAGGCATTCACAAAAGCGCCGTCTATCCGCTCTGCCCTGTCTTTATAAAAATCAAATATCTTTTTTGCAGATTTAAAATCCCCGTTCAAAATAAAAGATAGAGAGGCGAGGGCCTGGTCATAGGTAAATGCCCAACCCTCCAATGCCCTATCGCCTTCATAGCTTGTTACCAGACCTGTCCTTGGGCTTTGATGATTCCTTAACCATAGATTCAACTTTTCAATGTTCTTTTCTTCTAATTTAGATTGCGAGGCTCTAATTTTCTTCAAACCCGCTTCAATCTCAAGGCTCTCTTTTGAAATAAAAGTGAGGGCTTTTTTAAGTTTTGAACGTTCAGTTAGTACCTTTTTAAGTTTTGATTTAAACCTCTCCCTGTCCAGAAATTCAGATTCTCGGGCCTTCTCAAATTCTTTAATTGTACTCATTAGAGTCTTTGACGTCTCTTCATTTCTCAATAATGTGTCTTCTAATCTAATCTTTTCAACATTTAATGTCTCGAGCCTTTTTTCTAAAGATTCCCCGTTTTTAATTATCTCTATAAGTTCCTGGACAAGCGCCTCATTTCTATGCTTTAATTTAAAATCATAAAGAGCTACTCCAAAGAGGCTAAGAATCAAAACAATAAAGGCACAACTTACCAGCTTTGGGAATAGAAGTCTCTTTTGGGCATACAGAAATATCCTATCCCTATCTCTTTTGTCAATCTTCTCATAAGATACCCCAATAAAATATTTATTTGGATATCCTGCTTCAACCTTTTCAAGCCACCTAATCTCAGCCCTTGCCCTGGTTGTCCTGTATGCAATCGGGATATGTATCAACAAATCTAATCTTCTAAATTTAAATAAAAGCTCTTCCAATTCTTCATCAACATTGTTTATCTCAAGGCCCATACCGCCTTTACTTATATTTCGGGTAAAACCCTGCTTTATCTCGGAAATTGTTCCGCCTGTCTGTGGGTCCACTATTTGAAATTCAACTGGAAATACCACATCCAACCTTATATATTTGCGTTTCTCTATTTCTACAGATTCCTTCTTCATCTCTATCCAAAATTATAATTCCCGAGGGTCGGCCTCGGGAATTATGGATTTTTTGCTCAAGTTATAATTAGATTCCTAAAAGTCTTTTTATCTTCTCTTTATCAAAACCAATTACTATCTCGTTATCAATAAGGGCTACCGGAACACCCATCTGGCCAGTTATTTCAAACATTTCTTTTCTGGCATTCTCATCTACACTCACATCGAAATCTGTGTAAGCTATGCCATTCTGTTCTAGATAAGATTTGAGCATCCTGCAGTAAGGGCAAGTAGGTGTGCTATAAATCTTTACCTGTTTCATTTTATCCTCTCCGACAGTAACGAAGCTGTGCCTTCAGCCCTGAAGGCCTTTAACAGTCTCTTCGCCTCTTCATATGCCAAATCTGCTATTTTGTCTCTGTAAGGCTTATCTATATTATCTATCTCTTCTTTGAAAGGCTTTGTTGCCATCTTAATATCTTTTTTGTTCTCCTCGCACCATTTTTTCATTCTGTCCATCAAATCCTTTGGCAGTCCCTCATGGGCAATATTCTGCCATTGTGTTCCAACATTGCCCTTTCTTATCCCATAATCTGCAAATTGGCCAATCAAAGGAAGCGGGGTGCCTGTTATCCCATGCTGTGCTATTGAGACGCTGAAAGGTCTTATTGCCTCATATACCTCGCCTGTGCGTTTTAAATCTATGTGCACCTCTTCACCTGGCAGATAATTTCCATGTTTTGAACCATTATTTATTGCTAAAAGGTCTGGATGAATCCTGAGTTTAGAGAGCTCTGAAATAAACTCAAGGGCCTCCTCAACAGTAGTTATCTCTGCCTCCTGGCCAGCTGCCTTTATCTCTCCCACCTCAACCTCTAAACCACAGCCCATCTCAATTATCGGCCTTGCAAGTTCTGCTGTAATCCTAACATTATCAGGGAGCTCATTGTGAGAGGCATCTATAGCAAAAGAAGTATAGCCAGCCTTTAGCCCGCCCATTATAATCCCCTTAGCAATCCCAAATTCCTCCTTGGAGGTATCTCTTACTGCTATATGGTCACCATGAATAAAGAATGGTTTTGAAAATCTATTCTCTTGTGCATATTCAATTATAGTATTGAAGAAAATTTCAGGGGTCTGCCCGGTATAGCCGCCCTCCATATTCCCTTCGCTCCTTGCAAGTTCAAAACAGACTATCGCATCCAGCTCTTCTGCAGCCCTCATAATCCCGGGCACAGGGTGTTTTATACGAATATTGCAGGCCATAATGATTACCTTGTAATCTTTCAAGGCATTCAAAATTGTATGAGAATCTAAAAGACAGACCTGATTATCTTGTCCAATTTTATCTAAAATCCTTTTCTGCCTTCTCTTCAGCAATCCCTTCATAAGATTATAAACTCTCCTTTTTAAATATTATAACAGCAAGGTTCAAAAAAAATCAAGTCTTTAAAAAATTTTTTCCACTTAAGTCTAAGAAGGCCATTTAAATTATCTACATCAGAAAGTTGCTTCAAGAATTTAAACCTAAGCCCCAATTTCTTAAAGTTATT
>JBBIOC010000176.1:0-3173 GCA_037443585.1 Candidatus Omnitrophota bacterium | reverse complement strand
ATGGGCAGGCAAAACTGCAGGATTTACACGAAACGCACCTCATAACATATCTCTTTAGAGATCCCAGAAAAACCTTTTCTGAACGCGGATTCTCGCGGATTGCACGCGGATTCTCGCGGATTTCGTCGCTAAATCTGCATAAATCTGCGTGTAATCCGCGTGTATCCGCGTTAAAAGATATCTTTTCGGAATTCTCTTTTAAAATCCCATCCTCTTGTCTCTCCAGGGCCTCCTTCGGGCAGGCCTTTACGCAGGGCGCTTCTTCGCACTTTCTACATACATAAAGGAATGCGCCCAATTCCCTTAAGCGGGTAACCCCTAAATTCTTAGGATAATAAAAATAACTGCACTCTGCAAAACACTCCTTGCACTGACTACATCTTTCTAAATCTATAAATAATCTCTTCATCTTCAGTCCCAGATAGCAGGATAATTCTTTATTCTGTCGTATCTAAATACAGGCCCGTCCTTGCAAACATAGAAGCGGCCAATTCTGCAATGGCCGCACTTTCCAATTCCGCAGCTCATATTCTTTTCCATAGATAGATAGAGCTGTTCAGCTCTAAACCCTAAATCCAGAAGTCTAAATGTAGTAAACTTCATCATAATCGGCGGGCCGCATACAATTGCAACGCTATTCCCAAGGTCTAGTCCTAAATTCTCAAGTGTACAGGTCACAAGCCCAACTTGACCAGTCCAAGCCTGGTCAGCCTTGTCAACTGTGATTCTAAAATTTATCCTCTTATCGAGTTTCTGCCATTTATCTAAAAGCGGGGTCTTATATATTAAGTCGGAAGGCGTCTTTGCGCCACAGCAGAAAAGAACCTTTCTGTATCTGTCTATATTATTTACCAGACTTAAAAATAAAGCGCGAAGAGGCGCAAGGCCTACTCCACCTCCAACTATCAGAATTTCTTTATTTTCAAATTCTGAGAGGGGATATTCATTCCCATAAGGCCCGCGGAGCCCAACTGTATCACCTATTTTTAAATTAAATAAACTTTGTGTGACCCTGCCGACATTCATAATTGTTAGCTCTAAAAGGTCTTTTTTAAAAGGCGAGGAAGAAGGAGTAAAAGGCGCCTCCCCAATCCCAGGGACTGTCAATTCCACAAACTGTCCTGCTTTAAAACTAAAACCATTTTTAAGTTCAAGCCTGAAGGTCTTAATATTCGGGGACTCCCGTATTATATCTAAAAGTTTTGATTCAATTGGAATATATGGATTATTCTTCATTATTCCCCTAATCTCTTTAAAATCTCCCTAATGTCAATCTTCCCTGGACAGGCATCAATACACCTGCCGCAGCCTGTGCATGCAAACGCCCCTGCCACTGCAGGAAAGAAATTGAATTTTTTATCCATACGATTTCTCAGCCGTTGGTTTAAAAGCTTTCTTGGGTTTGCACCTCCAGCTACCCTTGCAAACCCTAATAATAGGCAGGAGTCCCAGGCGCGAAGCTTCTCAAAGCCATCCCCTTTCTTCTGGTCAAGTAATAAAAAGCAGTGGCAGGTAGGACAGATTATATTGCATGCGCCACACTCAACACAGGTCTTAGAAAGCTCCTCCCATATAGAGGAATCAAATTTCCTTTTAATATGTCCCTGCAGAAACTCTGTTGGCGGTATCTTAAAATCCTTTATATAATCCTTAAGGTCTTTGCTAAGCTTCTCACGATTTAGATTGCAAAGCCTCTCTTCATCATCTACAGTCTCTCTAAAAAGCTCAAATGACTTTCTAACTAAATCCTCTCCTTTTTTAGTTGCAATCTTCACAAGATAGCCGCCATTGAGTTCTGAAAGATTTATATCGTAGTCTTGGGTGGGATAGGGCTCTATATTCAAGGCTACGCAGAAACAACTCTTCCCATAAGATGTGCAATCACTGGAGATGATTAGAGAATTTTTTTTATTCTCAGCATAAGTGGGGTCTTCAAAGAGGGTATTAGAAAAGACATAGTCCATAATCTTAAAAGAAGCAAGGTCGCAGGATTTTAAGCCAACAATCGCAATGGGCAATTCACTCTTGGAGGTATCTTCAAATTTATTAAAATACCTCGCAATGAGTTCTCTGGCAGGGACAAAGAAGCTCTTTACAGGTTCTGTTGAACGGACCTCATTCAAAATTATATTTTCTAAAGTCTCCTCATTGAGTCTTCTAAAATATCGGTTCTGATTAATTTTATTTGGAATATAAACCCCAAACTCCTTGGAGAGGGTTTTAAGAAAATCCTTCAGGTTCTGTCTATCAATATAATAAGCAGGCTTCATGCTAATCAAACTTTGTGAAAATTATCACAAACTAAGATAAATATTATTATATATAGAATAGCTTGTCAAGTAAAATTTGCACATCACTTAGTTCTCTAGCAAATTCTTGGCATTTGTTCATACGTTAACATATCCAAGATTCTTGTGCCGCCTGTCAGGCTCTTCAGATAGACCCTCGATTTCTGTTCTGAGATAATCTCGCCAATAATTCTACTATTTTTGCCAAGTGGGTGTTTCTTCATAATATCTAAAACTTTTTCAGAAGCTTCTTTATCTACTATCAAAACTACCTTTCCCTCGTTTGCAATGTAGAGTGGGTCAAAGCCTAAGATTTCGCAGAGGGCCTTGGTATCTTCTGCAATAGGGATTTCTTTTTCATCCAGTAAAATGCCCAATCCACATAGCTGTGAGAGCTCGTTTAATGTAGTTGCAAGCCCTCCCCTTGTTGGGTCGCGCATAAATCTGATAGAGCCTCTGAAGTTTAAAAGTATAGTCTGGATTAAATCCCAGAGATTAGCGCAGTCACTCTTTATCTCTGAATGAAAGCCTAAATTTTCTCTTGCAGAAAATATGCTCATACCATGGTCTGCAATATTGCCATTAATTATAATCCTATCCTGCGGCTGGATTTTCTTGGGCGAGAGCGCACAACCGTCTAAAATCTCTCCAATGCCTGAGGTATTTATAAATATGCTGTCTGCCCCACCTCTTTCAACTACCTTTGTGTCCCCTGTGACTAACTCAATGCCGCATTCCCTAATAGCCTCTTTTATTGAACCAATGACTTTCTCGAGTATAGAATACTCTAAACCTTCCTCCATTATAATTGCGCAGGCGATATAAAAAGGCCTTGCGCCGCTTACTGCAAGGTCATTAACTGTGCCGAATACAGATAACTTTCCT
>JBBIOC010000175.1:0-3190 GCA_037443585.1 Candidatus Omnitrophota bacterium | reverse complement strand
CTTGCTCCTATACCAACTGGGTCAAAGGTCTGTATAAGAGATAAAACCTCTTTTACTTTTGAAATATCTACTTTAAATGTCTTAGCAACCTCTTCAATAGAATCTGTAAAATAGCCATTCTCATTGATATTTCCAATAATATATTCTCCGATTTCAAAATCTTCTTTTGATTTAGCAAGTAATCGAAGTTGCTTTAAAAGATATTCCTGTAGAGTAGAAGATTTGGTTATAAGACTTTCTCGATACTCTCTTTTTTTCTCGTTTTCTTCTGTCCAAGGCATATCGAAGTCATATTTGTCATCTTCCTGGTCTTGTGGTTTTCTTATCGCTTCATCTAATTTTTCCTTATGAGGTATAGGATTATCTTCCTGAGGCTCCAAAAGAGGATTCTTTTCAATTTCTTGTTTTATGTATTCTTTGAGGTGTACCAGAGGCAATTGAAGGAGATTAAGGGCCAATTTCATTTGTGGAGTTAGCCGCAACTTATACGTTAATTTTGGTACAGGCCTTATTTCTAAAGACATATAACAATGATACTTCTAAATTAGAATTATAGATAAGTAAGCAACTTCTATGCCAATAAATTATTATACGCCATTGAAAAATTTTTTGCAATATTTATATAGTCAACCAGGTTTTACATTTAAGATTCCTTTTCAGTTAAAAAAAGAACATTTTACTTGAAAATCTACTGATTTCGAGCCATAATAATTATTGGAAATATGTGGAATGGCATAGATAGAAGGAGATTCCCAAGGGCTGATTATCCTTGTCTGATAAGGTTAAAAAAGAAAAATAGTCCTGAGGTTTTTTCTACCCATACCGAAAATATAGGCATTGGCGGCATTTGTGTATCTTTAGAGAAAGACATAGGGAGATTTTCAGAGGTAACGGTAGAGTTGGACCTGCTTGATGGAAAAGGGCTTATCGTCTCTGATGGGATAACAGTCTGGATAATTAAAAGTAGTATAAAATACGATACAGGTATTGAGTTTAAAGATTTAAAAGACGAGGACAGGGCGCGCATAAATATAATCATTGAAAGGTGCTTAAAGACATCCTAATAAAGAGAAACAGAGAGGATGTCTGATTACAGCGATTAAAAAGAAGATTACAGAGATTAAAGATTTAATCTCTGTAATCTAAAATAATCATAGTAATCAGGTATAATCTATAATTATACCTGAGGATTATACCATGGAAATGGAACGGAGAAGATTTAAAAGGGCAAATATTGAATCTGTATTAAGATACCAGATTAAAGGCACCCAGAATTTTTCTAATACTGTCCTTAAAGATTACAGCGAAGGCGGCATTGGTTTTTTATCCAACGAATTCTTCCCGCATACCCAAAAACTTATCCTTGAATTTGCCCTTCCTGGTTCGCTCGCCCAGGTAAAGACCGTAGGAGAAGTGGTCTGGATAAAATTCAGGCCTTATAGCGAGAGTTTCTTAGTGGGTGCAAAATTTGTTGAGCCCCTCCTGAAAGCATAATCCCTTAGAGTACATCATTTATATTGACTTTTATATTTCTGATATGTATAATTGAATGAGTACGTGACCCTTGACATCAAAGATGTCAAGGGTCACTGTGCGAATTAAACCCTTGACATTTTTCATCGTAAAATTACTTTAATGTAAATTTACCTATACAAAAATATCAAGGGTCAAATTCAGACAATAATTTAGCTCGCCCGTTAAGGGCTTCGCTAAATTATGTCTTTATTTGATGGGAACAAAAAAGGAAAAAAATTATACAGATAGGTTCACTGGACTCATCAAGATCCTTAGAAAGGACAAAAGGCACAGTTTCGAGGCCTATGCCTTTGTATTATCCGCGCTAGACTACACCCTGCAGAAGCTAAAAAGAAAAGGCCATGTAAGCGGTCAAGAATTGGCTTATGGGATAAAGGACTATTGCCTGGAACAGTTTGGTCCTATGTCGCGCACTGTTTTAGAGCACTGGGGAATAAAAAAGACAGGGGATTTTGGTGAGATTGTATTTAATATGATAGAGGTGGGCCTTCTCGGTAAAAGCGAACAGGATTCCAAGGCAGATTTTAAAGATATATATGATTTTAAAGAGGCCTTTGATGAAGGATGGAAGATTGCGATTAATAATAAATAATATTATATTCATAGTCTTAATAGCCCTATTTTTCACAAAAAATATTGAGGCAGAGACAGAAAAGGCAGAGGCAGAGGTCATAGGCGTAAATCCTGAAATGGGATTCTTTATTGTATCTGCTGGCGAATCAAATGGTGTGGAGATAGGCGATTCTCTTAAGATCTTCGCAAATAACAATGAGATTGGCGAAGGCCAGATTATAGAAGTGCGCGAAAGGGTCTCAGCAGCAGAGCCCACTGGGCCATCCAATATAATAGTTAAAGAGGGGGATAAGGTGAAGGTCTATCCGCCTAAAAGGCAAAGGTCTGAATGGACTCCCCTGTTTGGCATAAAGAGGCAATATGAAACCCAAAAAGGCTCATATGAGCCTATAGTCAAATCTGTCAGAAGCAACGAATTATTCAGCATTGATATAGGTTCAGAGCCAAAGAGAATCTATCCCTTTATATTTCAGGTTTTGAGAAATAAAGGTTATGCCATAACCTATTCCAATAGGTTTGCAGGCGTTATTAATGCATCAAAGGATATTGGGCTTTCGCTGCCTGCAGAGCTATGGGCAGACCTTAAGGCAGCAATAGACCACAAGGTCCTATTAACAGTCAATATTAAAGGCACAGACAGCGCTTCAAGTCTCTCTTTCAACGCATTCTTAGAGCATTTCCAGAAAGGCAAGAGGGTGGAGGGCTTTATAGGACAGGGCTCAGGATTTTACAGAGAGCTTATAGATATAGCAGGGGAGATAAAGGAGCTTGCTGAGGCTAAAATAAAGGTGGAATAAATGGCAGCAGAAGAAACAAAAGAACAAAAAAATCCTACGGCTACTGGCAAGCCTACAAATTGTATGCAGTGCAATAAGAGGCTAAAGCGCAAGAATTGGTACTACAGGAATGGGTCCTATTTCTGTAACAAGAGATGTTGGAAGGCCACATTAAAGAAAATGAGTAGCAACAAAAAGGCATCTTAATAAAGCACAGATGATCGCAGATTTGATGGAAAATATAAGTAACTTTAACAGATGAGCACAGATGAAAAGCTGTGATCATCTGTAGCTTTTCCAGCCAA
>JBBIOC010000174.1:0-3285 GCA_037443585.1 Candidatus Omnitrophota bacterium | reverse complement strand
AGATAGAAAGAGATATTCCTTACATCAGATACATCAATCTTTTTTAATCCATAATTAGAGATATTTCTGTTGTCTTCAATCTCTTTGATAAGCTCAAGGGCCTTTAAGACTTTTTTCTCTTTAGAAAGGTCTGTGCTAAATCTATCTGAAAGATTCACTTCAAGGCCTGAGATTATCGGCAACTCTGCATCAGGAAGGTTTGTAATCTGTGGCAGAATCACGCCTTCTATATCAATAGGAAAATACCTTCCAGAACTTATCTGTGCAACAATCTTTCGTTGTGTCATACTTATCTTTAGCTGGTTTGGCAGTATCCGATAGATTTTGATATCCTTAAATTCTGGATGTGCCTTTTCGATCTTAAATTTTAACTCCTTTAAGTTTATCGCAAATATATTCTGGCCAAAAATCTTCCATGAATTGAGCTCATCTATATTTCCAGCAACATCTACCTTTACAATCTTAAAATAGTCTGAATCAAGCATTATCCTCTTGAAGCCAAGGCACATTAACAATATCAAGACAAAAGAGATGGCAGTAACCATACCACCGTAGGCCAGGTTTAAACCTGGCCTACGGTTACTGATTCTCTCCTTAAAAATTTCCTTTCTTGGCCGCACTTTCTGTCTGAATAATCTCATTTTAATCTGCTTGAAAATTAAATTTAAATGATTACACAGATTTTTAAAGAAGATTACACAGATTTTTCGTAGGGATTTTAATCTGTGTAATCTGCCTTTTAATCTCTGTAATCATCATTTCAACAAACTGCTGCTTAAGATTTTAACACACAGGTCCTCAAACGAAATCCCTACTGCCTTGGCAGCCTTTGGCAAGAGGCTTGTTGTTGTCATCCCAGGTATGGTATTCAACTCTAATACAAAGACCTCGCCCTCTTTAGACAACACCATATCTACCCTTGAAAAAAATTTAGCGCCCAGCGCCTTATGGGCCTTTAGTGCAGTCTCCTGGCACCTTCTATAGACAGACCCCTTTAATTGCGCAGGAACTATGTAGTCTGTTCTATCCTTGCTATATTTTGCTTTATAATTAAAAAATTCTTCTTTTTTTGGTAAAATATGTATTACCGGCAAAGGTCTATCCTCAAGTATGCCAACTGTCAATTCCTTACCTTCAATAAATCTCTCAAGGATTATCCTCTCACAAAAAGTCTTAATCTTTTTTATCGCTTGATTAAGAGTCTCTAAATCTTCCACAAAAGAAACCCCGATACTTGAACCCTGATTTGAGGGTTTTACAACTATTCTCTTGCCCAGTTCCTTTGGCCAGGACTTAAGCCTTTCTGAATTACTGATTACTTTAAAATCTGGCACCGGTATCCCGGATTCCATAAAAAGTTTTTTAGATTCTATCTTATCCATCCCCCGCTTACTCGCTAAGACACCACTGCCAGTGTAAGGAATATTAAGTCTCTCAAGGAGCTCCTGAACCCTACCGTCCTCTCCAAACTCACCATGCATAGCAATAAAGGCAAAATCTATATCTTTATTTCGGATCTCTTTTTCTACCTCTCTTTCATATTGTAGGATGCCATCTGAGGAGCCAAGCTCTATTGGAATTACATTAAACCCTTTGAAATTTAAAGCAGAAAAAACTGCTGTCCCTGACTTGATGGATATCTCTCTTTCATTTGAAGGCCCTCCCATCAAAACACCGATTTTACCAAAGGATTTAGGATTCACAGAATCTTTACCTCCAACTCAAGCTCTACACCAAAATCCTCTTTGACTCTTTTTTTAGCAACCTCTATCAAAGAAAATACATCATCAAAATGCGCCTGACCTAAATTTATAATAAAATTTGCATGGATGTTGGAAAACTGCGCATCGCCAATACGCTTTCCTTTAAATCCACATCTCTCTAATAGCCAGCCCGCACTTTTGCCTTGTAAGGGATTCTTAAATATACAACCTGCAGATGGAAACCTAAGCTCCTGAGAAGCAGATCTCTTTTTTAAGAAAAACTCTGTATCCTTTATAATTTTGCTCCTGTCTCCCTGTTTAAGCCTGAAGCTTGCACCGAGTATAATAAATCCCTCGAGATTTGATGCGCGGTATCCAAATTCCAAATCCTCCTTCTTTAAAACCTTTTCCTTTCCTTCTCTATCCAAAACATTTACCTCCCATACAAAGTCACCTATCTCGATTCGTCTACCTTCCAAATCCTTTACCCCTGCATTCATTATCAATCCGCCGCCAATACTGCCGGGGATGCCTGCTAAGAATTCCAATCCTTCAAGGCCTGACTCCTGGGCAAAGAGACGCAGCTCTTCCATCCTAACACCCGCACCAGTATGTATTAAGTCAATATCATTTATTCGCCTGTAAATTCTTTTAAAATAGGCGGAGCTCAAATTTATAATCACCCCTTCAAAGCCAGTGTCTTTGGCAAGTAGATTAGTCCCTTCACCAATTATAAAAGTCTCAATCCCTTCTTCTTTTGAAAATCTAAATACCTCAAGCAGGTCACTGATGTCCTTTGGTTCTGTCCAGTATTTTGCATTTCCGCCTATTCGAAAGCTCGTATGCTCTCTCAACGGCTCATTGAATCTAACCCTCCCCTTAAAATTCTTTAGGAAAACCTCTTCTTTCATAAAAACCGCGTTCAACCTACGCAGTTGACAAGCTTGTCAACTGCGTAGGTTGAATTGCTCTATAAGTTTAGGAACCAATTCGCCTATATCACCTGCACCCAACATAAAGACTGCATCACCTGGCCTTGCCACACTAATCAGGTATTCCACAAGCTCGTCTTTGGGTACATATACTACATCTCTATGGCCATTGAGTCTTGCGCTTTCATATATATCCCTTCCGCTCACCCCTTTAATAGGCTTCTCATCTGCTGAATAGATATCTGTGATAACCAAATGGTCACTTAAATTAAAACACCTCCCAAACTCCATCTTTAGATACTCTGTCCTCGAATATCTATGCGGCTGAAATGCTGCGATAATTCTGCCCGGCTTTGTCTTTACAAAAGAAGAAAGGGTCGCATTTATCTCAGTAGGGTGATGGGCATAATCATCGATTACGAGAATATCTTTCATTGTTCGCGTAATCTTAAACCGCCTATCAGCCCCCCTAAATTCTCCGATGATATCCCTGATTCTTTCAAAATCAATACCTAATCTCATTCCAAGACCGATTGCTGCCAGACTATTTACAATATTATGAAGACCAGGAATTCTTAATCTGACCCTTCCAAGCAGATTATTTCTATAAAGCAAGTCAAATTCAGAGCCTCCACTATCTGAAAAGAATT
>JBBIOC010000173.1:0-3304 GCA_037443585.1 Candidatus Omnitrophota bacterium | reverse complement strand
TATGGTTGGAAGGGATTTAGTAAAAGAGGTGACGTGTAAGACCCCATATAAAGCAGAAGATGTAGCTCAGGTCTCAGGTCTCAGGTCTCAGGTCTCAGGAAAGTTTAAGGTTATTGCAATGGATTTTGGGATAAAGTATAACATCCTGAGGTCCCTTATTGAAGTTGGCTGTGATGTATTAGTTGTGCCTGCTACAACAAAGGCAGAAGAGATTCTCTCACAAAATCCAGACGGTGTAGTCCTTTCAAATGGGCCAGGTGACCCTGTAGCATTAGACTATATTGTAAATGAAATAAAAAAACTGATTGGCAAGGTACCTATATTTGGTATATGCCTTGGCCATCAGCTCTTAGGCCTTGCATTTGGGGGCAAGACTTATAAGTTAAAGTTTGGCCACAGGGGTGCGAATCAGCCTGTAAAGGATTTAAGGACAGGCAAGATAGATATTACAAGCCAGAATCATGGTTTTTGCGTGGATATGAATACCTTGAATCAGGATGAAATAGAGCTTACACATATAAATCTGAATGACAATACCTTAGAGGGTCTGAGACACAAAAAGCTTTTGATATTTTCTGTTCAATACCATCCTGAGGCTTCACCGGGACCGCATGATGCAAAGCATCTGTTTAGAGAATTCATAGATTTGATGAAGAAATAGTTTTTTCGATAAGAGGGTAAATGTGTTTGAACGAATATTGAAACGCATGAGGGATAAAATTTATAATCGAAATTATGTGATGACACTTCATGCAGAAGAAGAGATGGAAGACGATGACTTAACCATTTATGACATTGAACGCAGTATTCTTACAGGAGAGATCTTAAAACGTCAGAAGGATAAATTAAGTAGCCAATGGAAATATCACATCAGAGGACAGACTACCACCGGTAGTCAAGCTGAAGTAATTGCGAAATTGAGCCCAACAGGAAAACTGGTTATAATCACAGTATATGTACCATAAAATTAATAAGGAGGATTCTCGATGATATGTGAGATTTGTGGACAAAAGGGAGCGCATGTTCGTAGGGTTGCAAAGGTTTATGGCAAAGGACAAAATCTGTTGGTTATAGAAAATGTTCCCGTAGTGACTTGTGCTAATTGTGGAGAGAGTTATCTGGAAGCAGAAACACTTCATGAAATTGAGCGCATTAAACTTCATAGAAAGAACTTTGCTATTGAACGTCCTTTGCCAGTTGTTAACTTTGCATAATACATATTTTTATGCCCAAGAGAGCGGACATTCATAAGATTCTAATCATAGGTTCAGGACCGATCATCATCAGTCAGGCTTGTGAGTTTGACTATTCTGGGACCCAGGCTTGTAAGGCCTTAAAACAAGAAGGCTATGAGGTTGTCCTTGTTAATTCAAACCCTGCTACAATTATGACTGACCCTGAGTTTGCAGACAAGACCTATATTGAGCCTTTGACAGTAGAGGCGCTTGAGAGGATTATCGAAAGGGAAAGACCCGATGCAATCCTGCCAACCCTTGGCGGTCAGACAGGATTAAATTTAGCTGTTCAAGTTTCTCAAAAAGGTGTGCTTAAGGCCCATAAGGTTCAGATGATAGGTGCAAATGAAGAGGCAATAAGAAAGGCAGAAGATAGGGAGCTCTTTAAAGAGACTATGAAGGGTATTGGCTTAGACCTTCCAAAGAGCGACAGGGCATATAATTTAGAAGAGGCAATAGAGATTGCAGAGCGGATTGGTTTTCCGGTAATTATAAGGCCAAGCTTTACCCTCGGCGGAACTGGCGGAAGCATAGCATATAATAAAGAGGAATTTAAGGAGTTTGCCTCTTTTGGACTTTCAAGCAGTATGATAAGTGAAATCTTGATAGAGGAGTCTGTAATAGGCTGGAAGGAATACGAGCTTGAGGTGATGCGCGATAAAAATGACAATGTTGTAATAATCTGTTCAATAGAAAATTTTGACCCAATGGGGATTCACACAGGGGACTCAATTACAGTTGCACCTGCGCAGACCCTGACTGATAAGGAATATCAGAAGATGAGGGATATGGCGATTGCCTGCATAAGGGCAATCGGTGTTGAGACAGGCGGCTCAAATATCCAGTTTGCAGTCAACCCTGAAAATGGAAGGATGGTAATAATTGAGATGAACCCGAGGGTCTCAAGGAGCTCAGCCCTTGCCTCAAAGGCAACAGGCTTTCCGATTGCAAAGATTGCTGCAAAATTAGCTGTAGGTTATACGCTTGATGAGATTCCAAATGATATCACCAAGAAGACCCCTTCTTCATTTGAGCCAACAATTGACTATTGCGTTGTAAAGGTCCCGAGGTTTACATTTGAGAAATTTCCCGGGACAGATCCAGGCCTTGGCATCTCTATGAAATCAGTTGGCGAGACAATGGCAATAGGAAGAAATTTTAAAGAGGCACTTCAGAAGGGATTGCGTTCCCTGGAGATTGGCGTAGATGGACTTGTGGATATAGCCTTGCCAGCGGATTTAAAAGAGAGCTTGAAGATCCCAAATGCGCAGAGAATCTTTTATATAAAGTCTGCATTAAAAGATGGTTTGACAGTTGACCAGGTATATGAGCTTACTAAGATTGACAGGTGGTTTTTGAATAATATTAAAGAGATAGTGGAGTTGGAGAAGGAGATTGAGGGTCAAGGGTCAAGGGTCAAGGGTCAAGGGATAATTCCAAAGGAGCTACTGCTTAAGGCAAAGCAATTTGGATTCAGTGACCGCCAGATTGCAAAATTTCTAAATATAGATGAGGATAGAGTCAGGTCTTTGCGCAAGGAATATGGCATTGTAACTACCTTTAAGCTCGTAGATACCTGTGGTGCAGAATTTGAAGCATACACACCTTATTATTATTCCACCTACGAAGTTGAGGATGAGAGCCGTACATAAGTTCATCAGTCATCTTCTTTTTTAATAAGGTATCTTTCTGCAGGGATTTTCGTTGTAACTATCGCACCTTTTCCCCATTCTGCTTTATAATCAAATGTCCCGCCCATACCCTCTATATTTTTTTTGGAACGATAATATTTCTCCCAGACGCGCTCTGGCATCTGATGCCAGTCCCAGCATATGCCATTGTCCTCAAAGGTAATTACTACCCAATCCTTACCATCTTTATCAGTTTCTTTTTTTAAAGTGACATTTATCTCAGGTTGATAATCCTCTTTCATTTCTTTCTTACAGGCAGCCGAATCGTAAAGGTTGTGCCTTGTCCATATTCAGAATCACAGGTTATTGTGCCCTGATGCATTTCTATAAAGTCACGTATCACATATAGCCCCAAGCCTGTTCCTTTTCCTGAGGTGG
>JBBIOC010000172.1:0-3344 GCA_037443585.1 Candidatus Omnitrophota bacterium | reverse complement strand
ATCAGTTATTCGGTAAAAGATAAGCAGTTCGCGGGGAGAATTAAATTCATTCTTTCGGATTACGGAATTAATAGTTTTCTCGCCCATGAAGATATACGCGTTTCCGAAGAATGGGAAAAAGAGATTTTAGCTAATTTGAAAAGACAGGCTAAAGAAAAGAAAGGGGTCTATGAAATAGAAAGGAAATATTTGCTTCCAGGTCGTCCAGCATTTCTAAACTCTTATACGCCGACAAGAATCATTCAGGGCTATCTATTAGTTGAAGGAGACATAGAAGTTAGGATTAGAAAGAAAGGAGATAGGCATTTCTTTACGATAAAGATAGGAGAAGGTCTATCAAGGAGAGAAATAGAGATTGAAATCACCGCGGAGACTTATAATAAACTCTGGCCGCTTACAGCGGAAAGAGTTATTGAGAAGGATAGATATCGCGTTGCTCTCACTGGAGGATTTACTGCTGAAATAGATTGTTATTTCGGCAGGCATAACGGATTGGTTACTCTTGAAGTTGAATTACCAGACGAAGATACAGTGTTATCTTTGCCTCCCGAGATTGGTAGGGCTATTGAAGTTACGAACTTACCTGGGTTCCATAATAAAAGCCTTGCAGTATCTGGGATGCCCGAAGTTGATAAACTAATAACTCTCTCTAGTGTTGGTCCTGATTTGTTTCTATCTGCATCTGGTGCCAAAGTTCGCTCAAGTATTGCAAACTCTCTAACTGAGAAGAAAAAATCAGGAATTTCTGTAGTCAAGGTTATTGACCTTTCTCTTTTTATAGATGTAGATGAAAGATTTAATACCCAGAGATTTATAGAATGTATTGAGAGATTGCAAAGTGAGGCAAAAAATCAGAAAGTAGAATTAAATAAGCTTGTGCAGATTATTTTAGTAGATTCAATAGGTGATAAGGAGCTGTGTAATAAAACAGGAACTGATTTACTGGAGTTTATAGACAATGGCCTGGTCAGTTTTATTCATAAAGATAAGTTTGGACAGGGGACAGTGTCTGAATATATATTAGCCAACTATAAAGGAGAGATAACCATAGCCTATAGAAAAGATAATGAACCTCTATTTGGAAGGTTAGATGATAAGATTACCTATGTAGAAATATTAGAGGGCAATCCTGATATGACCTCTATTATGCTTGGATTATTCTGCAAAGAACTTCCAGAAATTGATATATTAAATAATATAGACGAGCGCCTGCAAAAAGAGCATATCATAGTTACAGGGGTGTGATTTAAAGATCGGAGTCAATCAGCGATTTTGACACAAAATCTCTAAGGAATTGTCTCTGAAATCCTTCTTCTCTTTAAATGGCTCTAATAGGCCGATTTCGGCATTTGAGCCATTTTTCTGGTTTTCCGGTTCTTCATTTTTACATAACACGCTATTAGAGCCACGATCTTTGGTTAAGCCATAATCTGATGCCTGCCTTTTTTTCGAATGATAATATGCCAATCTGTTTTGCTTTGCTGTAAGTAGATTTTTCTTCCGCTGTTGTCTAATAGCATTTCCCAGTCCATCATGCTCATCATTAGGCCTTACGTATCCCAATGATGAATGAGGGTGATTATTGTAAAGCCTCTGGAACTTACCTACCCAGTCGGCTACATCCTGAACTGTCTCAAATCCTTCAGGGCATTCTGGATGATACTTCATGTATTTAATGAATGTTTCTATCCATGCGTTGTCGTCTGGGGTGTAAGGCCGCGCAAATTCCAGGGAGATATTGTGCTTTCCAATAAGATGCAGCCTTGTTTTGGCCCCTTTCATCCGGCCGCCTCTATCGCTTAAGGCCGTAAGAATATGGTTAGATGTATCTATGTTTTCCTTCCATAATGCCTCATCCCATATATCAGTTATGTCCTTTTGCCTGAACGATACTATCCTTATCCCAAAGTGGATGAATTTACAGGAGCCTATGTCTAATATCGGGATGACTACGACTCTTAATCGATTTGTAAGGTAAAAGTCTGTTGCGTCATAGCTGAAGATTCTTTTGGGTTCACTCATGAGATGCCTGATATCGGGCTTTTTAGGCCGTTTTCTTCTCGGTATCCCGTAAGGCGCCTGAAGCTCATTTCTTTTTAATATCCTCTGCACTGTAGAAACGCTACAGTAAAACTCCTTATGATAATGGCTGCAGCATTAATCAGAATATCCCAGATTACAAGGCTCGGTTTAGATACAGAGATATCAATAGATTATTTGACCAAGGTTCTTAGAGATGAGCTTGGACCTTCTGTTGCAGAGAAGAATAGAGTAGCAATGGAAAAGGCTCTAAAGGAAGGCGCTATAAAGGCAGAGGAAGGAACGTTTGAGGAGCTACATAGAAGATATATTGCTTCCCTTGAGCCAATTGAGCTCGAACCTGTTAAAGAAAGAGCACTACCAAGAAGAAAGGTAAAGACAGTTACAAGGGTCATAGATTCTAATGAGGCAGCTGTAATAGGTGCAATACAGTCAGGCACAAATTATTGCGCAGGTTATCCTATCTTTCCATCTACAAGAGGAACAGAGTTTATGGCCAAGTTAGCTGAAATGGGTTTTCCAATAGAATTTGACCTACTCGGTTCAGAGGATGCTGTTGCAGCTGCGCTTTTAGGTGCTGCCCTGGCTGGTATGCGCCCTACAACATTTACCGCATCTGTGGGGCTCACTTATATGTTACAACACCTGCCTGATATGTGGGGCAAGCGCCTGCCTATAGTTATAAATCTCCCAATAAGGGCAATAAATATAGGAACGCTCAACATCTTTCCTGATGAGAGTGATATGGTTATGGTTAAAGATTATGGCATATTCCTGCGCGCCAGAAATGCACAAGAGGTTTATCATATGAATATCATTGGCAGAAGAATAGCAGAACAGATGCAGATGCCAGTCTATGTAGTTTATACTGGGACCATAAATAGCCATACAGCTGAAAATGTAGAGATATTTACTGATTATGAGGCAATAGAAAGATATGTAGGCAAATGGAGGGAAGATGAAAAGGGGACTATCCTTGACCAGGATGACCCCCATTTTTATGGCGCAGTAACAGACCCAAGGATTGACCAGGAGATATTGACGCATACTGAGGAAGACTATATTTATAAGGCGCCCAAGGTATTGGAAAACGCCATTAAAGAGTTTGAAGAGCTCTTTGGGGTGAGTTATTCTAAGCTTACAGTGTATATGGGAGAGGAGAATACTTACACTGAGCAGACATTGGATAGTATAGAGAAGGGCAGCGTGGATGAGCTAATCATAGCCTCAGGCGCTAATGAGGAGACCATAGAGACTGTAGTAGATGAGTTGCGCGCTCAAGGAAGAAAGGTGGCTGCCCTAAA
>JBBIOC010000171.1:0-3351 GCA_037443585.1 Candidatus Omnitrophota bacterium | reverse complement strand
AGGGGAAGGTGGTGGGGCTATTTTAAGGATATCAGGTGATTAGGGGATTTGGATTTGGAGAATAGGGGATTAGGAGATTTGGGAAAAAGAGATATAAAGATAGCGCCTAATATCCGAATATCCTAATTTCCAAATCCTAATTCCCTAATCACTTAATCTCCGCATTATCCTTGAAATATATGTATCTCCAAAAAACAATTAAAGAATATTTAAGTGAACTTAGTGCCAGACAGCCCACCCCGGGTGGCGGCAGCGCAGCTGCACTCTGTGGCGCAATGGGCGTTGCGCTTTTGGAGATGGTTTTGAATTTTACAATTGGCAAGGAACGTTTTAAGGATTTTGAAGATGAGGCAAGAGAGATTTTGACGAACTTGGAAAAGGCAAGACTTGAATTGGAAGGTTTGATAGATGAGGACGTGTCTGCATACAAAGAGATTGTCTCTGCATATAAGTCAAAGGACAAAAATCTTATTGATAAAGCCTTGAAAAATGGCTATGATATTTCTTTTAGAATATGCAATGCTACTTTGAATGCTGCAGGGTTTATTTTAAGGATTAAAGAGAATGCAAATCTAAATCTTATTACAGACGTTGGCGCGGGTGCTGAATTTTTGAATGCTGCTTTCAGGTCTGCAATTTTAAATATTGAAATAAATTTGAAGGATATAGAAGATAGAGACTTTGTTGAACAGGCGGAGATGAAAAAGAAGAGTTGTTTTGAGGAATTCGACCGTATTTATCAGAAGATGAGGTTTTAAAATGGGAGCAAAACTGTTAGAAGGTAGACCTATTGCTTTGAAAATAAAAGAAGCTTTAAAAAAGGAGATAGAACTTTTAAAACAAAATTATAAAAAAACTCCGTACTTTGTCTGTATACATGTTGGAGAAAATCCCGCGAGCGAGGCATATTGTAAGGCACAGATTAAGGCTGCTGAAGAACTCGGGATATTGTATGATTTGAGAAGACTTCCCAAGGAGACTTCGCAGGAAGTATTGATAAAATATATTGAAGATTTAAATAAGGATAATTCTGTGAGTGGGATAATCATACAGATGCCCTTACCCCCACAGATAGATGGGAAAATGATATCCCGTTTTATAAAGCCTGAAAAGGATATTGAGGGACTCCATCCTGAGAATATTGGAAATTTAATATTTGGCAAGAAGGGCGTAGTTCCCTGTACGCCTGCAGCAGCAATGGAGCTTCTGGAATCTACAGGCATAGATTTATATGGCAAGGAGGCAGTAGTGGTTGGCCATAGCGAGATTGTGGGAAAACCTCTGGTATTGCTGCTATTGAATAGATTCGTAACTACAACTGTCTGTCATATTGCTACTGGAGAGCGCGGCGCATTGCCTGAACATGTGGCGCGCGCTGAGGTTTTGATAGTTGCAGTTGGGAAGCCGAATCTTATTAAAGGGGAGTGGGTTAGAGAGGATGCTATTGTTATTGATATAGGCATTAACCGCGTAGGCGATAAAATAGTTGGTGATGTGGAGTTTGATAAAGCAGCTGAGAGGGCAGGATGGATAACGCCTGTTCCAGGCGGGGTCGGCCCATTGACAGTGGCAATGTTGATGCGGAATGTGGTGGAGGCGTTTAAAATGCAGATGACTTCAGAAAGCAAACAATAATATGAAAACTTTAAATCCGAAACAACTAATTTCAATGAATTTCGCGAAGCAAATTTCTATGAATTTCAAAGTAGAAATTTGTTGAAATTTATTGAAATTAATTGTCAGTCCCAAAAGTTTGCTGATATGTTTCTTTGCGATAAGATAAAATCAAATAAATTTATAATAACTAGCGAAATCGGCCCACCCAAAGGCACGGATGTAAAAGAGATATTGGAAGATGCTGAGCTTATAAAAGGCCGGGTGGATGCGATTAATGTTACGGATTTGCAGAGCTCTGTTATGCGGGTGGGTTCGCTCGCAATATGCAGGCTCTTAAAGGAGCGCGGACACGAGCCTGTCTTTCAGATAACCTGCAGGGACAGGAATCGTCTGGCGCTACAGTCTGACCTTTTATCTGCAGCAGTTTTAGGCATTGAGAATATTTTGATCCTAACAGGTGACCATCCTGTGCTCGGCGACCACCCGCAGGCAAAGCCAGTGTTTGATTTAGATGCTGTGCAACTTTTAACTGTTGCAAGAGGGTTGCAAGAAGGCAGGGATATGGCAGGCAAGGAATTAAAAGGAGCACCTAAATTTTGTTTAGGCGCTGTTGTAAATCCTGGGGCAGATCCCTTGGAGCCTGAAATCATAAAGATGGAGAAGAAGATTAAAAATGGCGCGCAGTTCTTTCAGACTCAAGCAGTGTATGATATTAAGACATTTGAGAGATTTTTGAATGAGATTAGGCATCTGAAGACTACAATCCTTGCTGGGATTGTGCTTTTAAAATCTGCTGGCATGGCGCGATATATGAATAAGAATGTAGCAGGGGTATTTGTGCCGGATAATCTGATTGAAGAAATGGAGAAGGCGCAAGATAAAGGCGCTAAGTCAATAGAGATTGCAGCAAGGCTTATAAAAGAATTAAAAGATATGTGTCAAGGCGTACACATAATGCCTATTGGGTGGGATAAGAAGGTTCCTTTGGTATTGGACGCGGCAGGGTTATGATTTTTTTAACACAAAACCAATTCAACCTACGCAGTTGACAAGCTTGTCAACTGCGTAGGTTGAACAAAGTTTGGGTGCTGCGGGGTTATGAAGATTGCTATTACAGGTAAAGGCGGAGTTGGGAAGACTTTGATTGCAGCTGGCCTTTCTATTGCCTATAAAAACGAAGGCAAGAAGGTGATAGCAATAGATGCTGACCCTGATGCAAACCTTGCTGCTACATTGGGATTCCCAGAGCCGGACAAAATAACTCCACTTGTAGAGATGAAAAAACTTATCACAGAGCGCACAGGAGAGATTAATTCATTCTTTAAATTAAATCCAAAGGTAGATGATATACCGGATGCATACGCAAAGGAGTTTAATGGAATCAGACTCCTTGTAATGGGAAGGGTATTGCGGGGTGGTTCTGGATGCGTTTGCCCAGAGAACGCCTTTTTGAAGGCATTGCTTTCTCATATCTTGCTCTCAAGAAACGAAGTAGTAGTTGTTGATATGGAAGCGGGGGTTGAACATTTAGGAAGAGGCACAGCACAGGCTGTGGATAGGCTTTTTATTGTAGTGGAGCCGAATATGCGCTCCATTGAGACTGCGAACAGGATAAAACCTCTCGCCAAAGATTTAAAGATTAATAATATCTTTATAATTGGGAATAAGGTCATAAACAATGAAGACATAGTTTTTTTAAAGGAGAATCTATCAGACTTTGATTTTGCTGGATAC
>JBBIOC010000170.1:0-3396 GCA_037443585.1 Candidatus Omnitrophota bacterium | reverse complement strand
TCTGAAGGTCGAATTTCGGATTTCGTGCTTCGGATTTAATATATTATATGTGGAGTTATAATGAAATTCTTTAAAAGAATCATAGTGCTGTTTATCCTAATCTGGGTAGTGGTCTTTGCATTTATGTGGGCAAAGACGATTTTGAAGAAACCTTCGGTTTTGGAGAAGAAAGCCCAACCTTCAAAGGTCTTAGGGAAGAAGGCTAAGAAAGAGGTCCCAGAGAAGATTGCAGAAGCACCTGAAAGAGAAGCAGTGATGGTTCGGGTCTTTAAGGTATCCCCAACAGATTTTACTGATGAACTCCCTGTAATGGGCACAGTAAAAGGCGCATTAGAGATAGACTTAAAATTCGAAACAAATGGCGTCATAGAATCAATAAATTTTAGAGAAGGGGATATTGTATCAAAAGGCGACCTCATAGCTACATTAGTTCAGAAAGACGCACAGTTAAAAAAGGACTATGCAGAGAGTAAGTTAAAACAGGCCCAGACCCAGAGCCTGGCAGCAGAAAAGAAGCTCCAGATACACAAAGACCTCTATGAAATTGGCGCAATAATAAAGGCAAAGTTAGAGGAGGTAGAATTAGAGGCCGAGGCTGCAAAACAACAGGTTGAGACTGCAAAGGTGGAGCTTGAGTCTGCAGAATCAGAATTTGAAAAGACCTATCTATATGCACCGCGCGATGGTCTTATGGGCTCAAGGGACGCTGAGATAGGTGAGTTTGTCACCCCACAAAACAGAGTGGCTACACTCCTTGACACAAAAGAGGTATTTGTTGAACTTGGAATCGTTGAAAAGGATATAGACAAGATTGCCTTGGGCCAGGACGTTAAAGTCACAGTTGACACATATCCCAATCAGGCTTTCTCAGGCTCTATTGATAATGTATTTCCGCTTATTGAAGGAAAGTCAAGGACATTGACTGTAAGGACGAGGTTGCAAAATGAGGAGGGTATGCTTTTGCCAGGTATGTTTGCAAGGGCACTTATAAAAGTAGCAGAATTTAAGGATGCGATTGTAATCCCAAGCCTTGCCCTGAATAAGACTGATGAGGGATATAAGGTATTTGTAGTTGATGAAGGGAATGCAGTCCACCAAAAGGATGTGCAGGTTGCTTATATTACTACAGATTATACTGTTATAGCTTCTGGCTTGTTTGAGGGGGAATTAGTAGTTACAGATACGCCCACAGAGTTAAAAGAAGGTATGCCTGTAAAGATTATAGAGACACAGGAAAGTACATTGAAGAAATAGTGACTATAATGCACAGATTATCACAGATTAAAAGATACAGATGATCACAGATATTTGTGATCATCTGTGAGAACGTGGGCATAACACGAAATCTGTGATCATCTGTGCTATATTTACATGAATTTACCTGACCTATCCATAAGAAGACCTGTTACCATAATGATGGTTTTTTTAGCCGTGATGCTTTTAGGAATGATTTCCTGGATGCGCCTTCCGCAAGAACTATTTCCTGCCATCTCCTATCCACAGCTTACAATCGTCACTACATATGAAAATGCTGCGCCTGAAGAGGTGGAGACCCTCATAACAAAGATTATTGAAGAGGCAGTGGGCACAGTCCCGAACTTAAAGAGGATTAGCTCCACTTAGAAAGAGGGCATCTCTTTAGTAACCGCTGAATTCAACTGGGGAACAAATATGGACTTTTCCTCTTTATCCGTGCGAGAGAAGATTGACCTGATAAAAGAGAGGCTTCCATTAGGTTCTGCTGAGCCCATTGTTATGAAATTCAATCCTTTTGAGTTGCCCATAATGAACTTGAGCATAACAGGGGATAGGCTCCCCTCAGAACTCCTGAGGCTTTCAAGAAAATTCATAAAGGATGAACTTGAGAAGGTTCCGGGGGTTGCCTCCTGTAATATAACAGGTGGGCTTGAAAGGGAGATTTTAGTTTCAATTGACCAGGGAAGGCTCCGCGCCTCAAGTATCGCAATAAATAAGATTGTAGATGCATTGAAATCAACAAATCTAAATTATCCTGCAGGGACAGTTGAAGAACATTTTTATGAATATCTGATTAGGACCCTGGGTGAGTTTGAGGTTGTCCCAGAGATAAGCCAGACAGTTGTGGGGAAAGAAGAGGAGCCAAAAGTTCCTTTGACTCAGGAACCCGAAGGAAAGAAGAAAGAGAAAGAGGAGCGGCTTGTATATCTAAAGGATGTTGCCCAGATAAAGGATACCCTTCAGGAGCGCACAAGCATCTCAAGGTTTAATGGTAAAGAGAATATCTCTATCTCAGTATTAAAACAGGCAGGCGCTAACACAATCCAGGTCGCCCAGGCAGTAAAGAAGAGGCTTAAAGAGATAGAACCCGACCTACCATCTGGGATTAAGCTAAATATTGTCTATGACCAGTCCATATTTATAAAGAAGGCAATAAGCGATGTCAGGGATGCAGCCTGGCAAGGCGGCCTTCTTGCTTTTCTAGTCCTCTTCTTATTCTTGAAACGTTTTAAACCTGCGCTTATCGTAGCAACCTCTATCCCTATATCAATTATGATTGCCTTTACATTGATGTATTTTAGCGGGATTACTGTGAATATGCTTTCTTTAGGCGGCCTGGCTTTAGGTGTAGGCATGCTGGTTGATGCAGGCATAGTTGTAATTGAGAATATCTCAAACCATCTGCAGAAAAAAGAGGATTTAATAGAGGCAGCGAGAATCGGTGCAAGTGAGGTCTCAAGTCCTATCTGGGGCTCTGTGTTAACAACCATTGTAGTCTTTTTGCCAATGATATTCGTAGTGGGCATAGCAGGACAAATCTTTAAGGAACTCGCCCTTACAATAACCTACTCCCTTATGGCATCCCTTTTTGTTTCGCTCTCATTGATACCGATTCTGGTCACTATGGGTAGAAGAAGAAAGAAGAGTAGCGAAGTTGCTTATATGACAGAAGAGAGTGAGTTTAAATTAGTGAGATGGATGAAGAATATATATGGAAGACTCCTCGGTCCAAGCCTTAAAATAAAAGGTGCACTTCTCTCTGTTGTTTTAATTTTATTCATCTTAAGTCTGACAATATTTTTTGTCCTGGATAAGGAGTTTATGCCAAAGATTGACCAGAGGGAATTCATATGCAAGGTAAACCTGCCAACAGGGACAAGAATAGACATTACAGATTCTGTTGTTAAAAGGATTGAGAAGACCCTCTTTGCTATTCCTGATGTTCAAAGTGTAGCAGTAAATATAGGTTCTACAAAAGAACGCGCTACAGGACAGGTTATTGAGACATTGGGTTCCCATCAGGCGCAGATTATGGTCAATCTGACCAAGGGCAAAAAGAAGACAAGGATAAGCACAGCAGATGTTATTCAAGGCCTAAAGAATAAATTTGAGACTATGGATTTGGAAGGAGCCCAGATA
>JBBIOC010000169.1:0-3497 GCA_037443585.1 Candidatus Omnitrophota bacterium | reverse complement strand
TTCCTCCGTTCTTTATCGTCTTCTCATTTTCTTCCTGAAACCTGAACCTGTCTATCTGCATACCGACTAGAAAATCAGTATCGCCTGGGTCTTCGATACTCACCTTCTTCAACATCTGCCTGACTATAATCTCAATATGTTTATCATTTATCTTGACGCCCTGTAGCCTGTATACCTCCTGGACCTCATTGACAAGATATTCCTGAAGTTTCTTCTCACCGCTGACCCGTAATATATCCTGTGGATTTATCGGCCCGTCTATAAGTTGCTGACCTGTTGTGACCTGGTCGCCCTTTGAAACGTTTAGATGTTTTCCGTGCGGAATGAGATATTCTCTCTTCATTCCGGTCTGAGACTTGACTATTATCCTTCTCTGCCCTTTCTTTGAGGTACCAAATTCTACTGTCCCATCAATCTCGCTTATTATAGCAGGGTCCTTTGGTCGTCTTGCCTCAAACAACTCTGCCACCCTTGGAAGCCCGCCTGTTATATCCTTTGTCTTTGTAAGCTTTCGTGGCGTCTTTGCAAGAAAATCGCCTGCATTGACCATATCGCCATCCTGAATAATGATATGTGCGCCTGCAGGTATAGGATAGATTGCGAGGACTTCTCTCTGTTTATCCTCTATAACTATCTGCGGGTGGTATTCTCCTTTATGCTCAACAATTACGCGGTCCACAAGGCCAGTGGCCTCATCCAATTCCTCTCTCATAGTTACATCTTCAATGACCTCTTCAAAGCGCACCTTGCCGCTCACCTCTGTTAAGATTGGAGAGGTATAAGGATCCCACCTTACAAATATAAAGTCCTTTTCAACATTCTCGCCATCTTTTGCATATAAGAGCGAACCCTGCGGAATCGTGTGCCGCTCAAATTCTCTGCCCTGCGGGTCATTTATACTCACCTGACCGTTTCTATTTAAGACTATCCTCTCATTCTCTTTCTTTTCAACTGTTCTGATATTGTGATATCTGAAAATCCCGCTAAATTTTGTTGCAATATAAGATTGCTCAATAATCCTTGAAGCAGTCCCCCCTATATGGAAGGTTCTCATAGTCAACTGTGTCCCGGGCTCGCCAATCGACTGGGCAGCTATAATACCTACAGCTGTCCCTGACTCCACGATTTTGCCCATAGCAAGGTCTCTTCCATAACATTTTGCGCAAACCCCATATTTTGTCTCGCAAGTAAGAACGCTCCTTATCTTTATCTTCTCATATCCTGCGCGTTCAACCTCGTCTGCCATGCCCTCATTTATCTCGCTCCCTGCCTCTACAATAACCTTATCTGTAATTACGTCAACAATATTATCAACTGCAACCCTTCCAACTACCCTCTCTTTTAAACTCACCACCTCTTCGTCCCCTTCTATAATAGCGCTTACCACAATCCCATTGAGGGTTCCGCAATCATCTTCAGTGACGATTACGTCCTGTGCCACATCTACAAGCCTCCTTGTAAGATACCCGGAGTCAGCGGTCTTTAGGGCAGTATCTGCCAGACCTTTTCTTGCGCCGTGAGTAGATATAAAATATTCCAGCACAGTAAGCCCCTCACGGAAATTAGCAGTGATAGGGCTTTCTATAATCTCACCCGAAGGCTTGGCCATAAGACCCCTCATACCTGCCAGCTGCCTGATCTGCTGTTTTGAACCCCTCGCCCCTGAATTTGCCATCATAAATATTGGATTAAAAGGGTCTAATTCTTCAAATATTAAATCTGAAATCTTATCAGTTGCGTGCGTCCATATGTCTATAATCTTGTTATACCTTTCACCCTCTGTTATAACACCTCTTCTATACTGCTCCTCAACCTGGTTGACCTCTCTCTTAGCTGTCTCAAGGACCTTCTTCTTCTCTTTTGGAATCTGGAGGTCGTCCACTGATATAGATATCCCTGCAATAGTAGCTGCTTCAAATCCAATACGCTTAAAAGCATCCAGAAGTTCTACTGTAGCAGTATGTCCAAACTCTTTATAACATTGCGCAATGACCTTACTCAAGGTTGACTTTTCAAGCGCCTCATTTACAAACCCCATACCTTTTGGCAAAACCCTATTAAACAGTATCCTGCCTGCTGTGGTCTCAATAAGTTGTCCATCAAGTCTTACCTTAATCTTTGCGTGGAGGGAAATCTCTCTGTCATAATACGCCAATTCAGCCTCCTCTATATCGCCAAAGACCTTGCCTTCGCCTTTCTGGCCAATCTTTTCCTGTGTCAAATAATAACAACCTAAAACAATGTCCTGAGTGGGTGAGGTAATTGCCCGTCCATCTGAGGGTGAAAAGATATTGTTTGAGGCGAGCATCATAAGCCTCGATTCCATCTGCGCCTCCATAGAAAGCGGCACATGGACTGCCATCTGGTCTCCGTCAAAATCAGCATTAAAAGCAGTGCAGACGAGGGGATGAATCCTGATAGCCTTTCCTTCTATAAGCACAGGCTGAAATGCCTGTATCCCTAACCTGTGAAGTGTGGGAGCGCGGTTTAATAAAACAGGGTGGTCTTTTATAACCTCGTCTAAGATGTCCCAGACTTCTAATTTTGCCTTTTCTACCAATCGCTTGGCACTCTTTATTGTATGGACAATTCCTTTCTCTTTTAACTTCTTAATTATAAAAGGCTCAAATAGCTCAAGGGCCATCTTCTTTGGGAGTCCGCACTCCCAGAGTTTTAATTCTGGACCGATTACTATTACACTGCGGCCTGAATAATCCACCCTCTTGCCAAGGAGGTTCTGTCTAAACCTTCCCTGTTTTCCCTTCAACATGTCACTTATGGATTTCAAAGGCCGATTCCCGGGCCCTAAGACTGGCCTGCCATGGCGGCCATTATCAAAGAGCGCGTCCACTGCCTCCTGCAGCATCCGCTTCTCATTTCTGATGATTATCTCAGGCGCCTTTAATTCAATCAATTTTTTGAGCCGGTTGTTTCTGTTTATCACCCTGCGATATAAATCGTTCAAGTCTGAGGTTGCGAACCTGCCGCCATCCAATGGCACGAGTGGTCTTAAGTCAGGGGGTATAACTGGTAAAACATTTAAGATAATCCATTCGGGTCTGTTTCCAGATTTCTTAAATGCCTCTAAGACCTTGAGCCTTTTTATAATCTTCTTCTGCGTCTGGTCTGATTTTTGAGTTTTTAAATCGCTTTTTAATTCAGATATTTTTTTGTCTAAATCAATCTCTTTAAGAAAGCTTCTTACTGCCTCTGCCCCTATCTTGGCTACAAACTTTGGACCAAACTTTTCGCAAGCCTCCCTGTATTTCTCCTCGCTTAGGAGTTCTTTTATTTTATATGGAGAATCCCCGCGGTCTATCACAATATACTCTTCATAATATAAGACCCGTTCAAGTTCCCTTATGCTCATATCAAGCAGCGACCCTAACCTGCTTGGCATAGCCTTAAAGAACCAGACATGCGAAACAGGGGCGCAGAGCTCAATATGGCCCATTCTTTCTCGCCGAACCTTAGAAAGAGTAACCTCTACCCCGCAC
>JBBIOC010000168.1:0-3512 GCA_037443585.1 Candidatus Omnitrophota bacterium | reverse complement strand
GCCTTGCTTGAGGCATCAATAAAGAAGTATAAACCTTATAAAATACATAAGGCATTCTTTAATACCTTAAAAAGAATTACGGCATATCTTGAAAAAACCGATGCTTGATTACAAAAGGGTAATAAAAAGTATGAACAATGAAGAAAAAGGTAAATGTTTAGCTGGCAAAGAAAGACAGGGGACGCTTATAACTTAAAATGAAGCTTAACACATACAACTTTTACTTGTTACCAAAATAAGGGGTAAATGTGTATAATAATAAAAATGTTTATAAAGTTATGAGGATTGCTTAAAAAAATAGGATGAAGATTTTGATGGTAGATTTATTTAATATCCAAAACTATTTTTATCTGCTGACCAAGTTTTTGCGTAAGAAAGGGGTAGAAGCAGATATGTTGCTTGCCTCCAATATGGAGCTTGCAGACCATCCTTCTTGGCATGATTCCTCCATCAAAGATTCATCAGACCTTCCTTCTTGGATTAAGTGGCGTGAATTTCCGCTTCACCTCTTTGAAAATCCCTTGAAATATCTAAGGAAAGAGTTAGAGGTGATTAAATTTATAAAGAACTATGATCTTATAGTGTGTTCAGGCCTTGCTCCTATATGGATTCAATGGACAAATGTACCTTTTATTTTCATTAGTTTAGGCTCTGATCTTGATCAGATACCCTTTTACGGCTGGAGCGGAAATTCTAAAGATTTCATCGATTTAGGGGGCAAAGGGAAGATAAAATGCCTTCTTATGAAGCATCTTATGAGAAGGGGGATTAAAAGAGCAAAGATAGTTATTCTTTCTCCTTATCAGATCAGAACCGCTGAGAGATTAGGACTTAAGAGGTTGGGATTCTTACCTCACGTATTAGATACAGAGCTATTTAGGCCGATGGAGGATGAGCAAAAAAAAGAAGAGAGAGAAGGGTTGAAAGAAGAATTAAAATGCGATTTGGTCCTCTTTCAATCTACTAGACAAGTATGGACAGATAAGAATATTTCTGATAGGAAAGGAAATGATAAATTATTCAGGGCATTTGCTAAATTTATTAAAACAACCAATAAGAAAGTTAAGCTGATTACAATAGAAAAAGGTTGGAATGTTGAAGAGAGCAAAAGGTTGATCGATGAATTAGGGATAGCAGACTATGTGGTTTGGGAAAAACCTATGGACAGGATAAAATTAGTATGGTATTATAATGTAGCGGATATATGCTTTGATCAATTTGGGGCAGGAATACTTGCTTTATCAGCCATTGAACCGATGGCGTGCGGTATCCCTGTTTTCTCTTATGTAGAGCCAGCTCCTGATGGCTTCTTTTATCCTGAGATGCCACCGGTTATAAATGTTAGAACAGAAGAAGAAATCTTTGATCATTTATGTGAACTTGCTAAAGATGAAGGTAAAAGAGACGAAATTGGAAGGAATTCTCTTGAGTGGATTAAGAAATATTGTTCTTGGGAGAAAGCTATTGAGAGGCATTTAGTGTTGTATCAAGAGGTAATAAACCAGAGATGAAGAAAGATGAAAATAAAATATTTCAGACTCAATTTAGACAGGGAAGGCTTGATGAAGCAGGTGAGTTCCCCAAGGTAGTACTTATTGATACTATAAGTTTTTGTAACTTAAGATGCTCTATGTGTGTGCATAAAGATATGAAGAGAAAGAAGGGAATTATGTCATGGGATCTCTTTACAAAAATCATAGATGAGATTGCAGAAGTAGATAAAAATGTACGGGTTTGGATGGTATTTTTCGGGGAAGCACTGATATTGAAGAAAAAGAAGCCCACAATATTTGATGAGATAGTATATGCTAAAAGTAAAGGTTTAACAGATGTGGTGCTGAACTCCAATGCAAATTTGCTGGATGAGAAATCGGCGAAAGGTCTGATAGATTCAGGCCTTGATGCAATATATATAGGATTGGATGCCTTTAAACCTGAAACCTATTCTAAGGTTAGAGTGGGTGGAGATTATAAAAAAACTATTAATAATGTGATCAACTTAATAAACCTGAAGAAATCAATGAATTCAAGAAACCCAGGGATATATGTTCAATTCGTAGAGATGGATATCAATAAGGATGAAAAAGAAGATTTTATTAATTTTTGGAATAACCAGGGTGCGATTGTAAAAATAAGACCTAAAGTCAGTTGGGCAGGAGCAATAGATGCACCAAATCAAATTATAGGCCAAGAAGATAGGTGGCCTTGCTACTGGGCAATGCGGACGATGTCCATCACCGACACAGGTAAGGTTGTAACATGTGCCGTAGATTTAGATGCCAGGTTTGTAGCTGGAGATGTTAGTAATCAGTCGCTCAAAGAAGTCTGGAATGGAAGACTTAACGAAATCAGGCAATTGCATATTTCCAAAAGATTTTCAGAGCTACCTGATCCTTGTCGAGGATGTAAGGACTGGCAGTCTGCAAGGGCAGATTACTACTCGTTAAATCCATAACTATGTGTGGAATTTGCGGATTTACAGGCAAAATAGATAAAACATTTCTCAAAAAGATGACCGATTCTATCTCTCACCGTGGTCCCGATGAAGAGGGTTTCTACTCAGACGAAAAGATAAATCTTGGTATCAGGAGATTAAGCATTATTGATGTAGAAACAGGCCACCAGCCTATTCACAACGAAGATAAAAGCCTTTGGACAGTTTTTAATGGAGAAATATATAACTTTTATGAGTTAAGAAAAGAATTAGAAGAAAAAGGGCATCGGTTTTACACTGACCATTCAGATACAGAGTTGATAGTCCATCTGTATGAAGAATACGGAGAGGCGTTTCCGCATCGGATAAATGGTATGTTTGCCATCGCCCTATGGAACAGGAATGCGCAAAGACTTTATCTGATAAGAGACAGGATGGGTGTAAAGCCGCTCTTTTATTGCATGGTAGACGAAGACCTCTTATTCGGCTCGGAGATAAAGTCAATACTTAACCACCCCGGTTATCAAAGAAAACCCAATTATGAAGCCATCTATCACTACTTCACTTTTAAAAACATACCAGCGCCCTTCACTGCCTTTGAAGGGATTTATTCCCTCCTGCCAGGCGAAATGCTCATATTCGATAAGGGCATGATAGGGAAAAAGAGATGGTGGAAGATACGCTTTGATGAAAATGACGGCTATTCGGAGGATAATGTTAAAGAGAGGCTTTTCTCCCTGTTCGAAGACGCCACAAGACTGAGGATGATATGCGATGTTCCATTCGGGGCATATCTGAGTGGTGGCGTAGATTCAAGCTTTGTCGTGGCTTTGATGACAAGATTTTCCGACAGGCCGATAAAGACCTTTTCCCTTGGCTATGAAGATGAGTTGAAAAACAAAGAAGCTGATCTGTATTATGCCCGCAAGGTCTCGGAGGCTTATAAAACAGAACATTACGAATATATAATGTCATACAAGGAGCTTGTTGACGACATCGACAAAGTCATTTGTGCATTTGATCAGCCGTTTTCAGGCACTATATCGACTTTTTTCCTGTCAAAGCTGATAAAGCAGCA
>JBBIOC010000167.1:0-3536 GCA_037443585.1 Candidatus Omnitrophota bacterium | reverse complement strand
TTATCAGGCGCAAATGGAATGATAATCGGTGGATATTTGACTACAAAGGGCAGGCCAGTGGAGCAGGATTTACAAATGATATATGATTTGGGAGGTATGTTATGAAAAAGATTCGTGTAGCAATATTAGGTGCTGGTGGTCTTGGGAAGGCCTGTGCAAAGATTTTAGGGATGAAGAAGGAGATGAAATTAGTAGCTATATGTGATAGCAAAAGCTTTGCATATTCAGAAGAAGGTCTGGATACAGAAAAGATAGGTAATGGGCAGCTATCAGACGATACAATTGGCGAGATTATAAAATTAAAAAATAGGATTGATGGAATTTTTATAGCTTTGCCCAATCTACCAAATGAATTTATACCCAATGTTACTAAACGATTCATAAAAGCAGACTATAATGGTGTATTTACTGATGCATTGAAAAGAACAAAAGCAGTTGAGCTTATGTTTAAGCTTGATAAGGGGCTAAAGAAGAATAGAAGCGTTTATATAACTGGCTGCGGTGCAACGCCAGGTCTCTTGTCTGCTGCTGCGGTGTTGGCTGCCCAATCATTTATAAAGGTTGAGGACGTCAATATATGGTGGGGCGTTGGGATTTCAAATTGGGATGAGTATAAGGCCACTATCAGGGAAGACATTGCGCATCTACCTGGTTGGACAGTTGAGAAGGCAAAGAAGATGACTGATGAAGAGGTGGAGGCGCTTTTAGATAAGACTAATGGTATTTTGGAACTTCATGAAATGGAACACGCAGATGATATCCTGCTTGAGAAGGCAGGGGTTGTGGACTCCCGCAATAAAGTCCACGTAGGTGGTGTTATGGATACCCGCCATGCAAAAAAACCTGTCTCAACTACAATGACCCTTACTGGCATAACCTTTGACGGGAAACATTCCAGTCACAGATTTATCCTCGGCGATGAAACTACTATGGCAGCAAATGTTATAGGGCCTGCATTAGGTTATTTGAAACGCGCAATCTGGCTTAAAGAACACAAGATTTATGGCATCTTTGGCTCTACTGAGTTTATGCCGATGGTGGTAAGATAAACCAGGACTTGTGTGGACAGATTTTTACATAGAAATTTTTAGTGACCCGTTCAACTGCGTAGGTTGAACAAGGTTAAATAAGTGAATAGCCTTGATTCATTCCTTTGCCAAGAAATTACAGAATTAAAACAGCAGGGTCTTTACAGAATTTTACGACGGATAGATAGTATTCAAGGCCCAACTGTAGTTATAGACGGCAGAGAAGTAATACTTTTATGTTCAAATAATTATTTAGGTCTTGCTAATCATCCAATACTTATCAATGCACAGATCGGAGCTTCAAAAGAATTTGGCACAGGCGCCTGTGCATCTCGGCTTATTAGTGGAAATATGCTGCTACATGAAAGATTGGAAAAAAGAATAGCAGAATTTAAAGAATGTGAATCAGCTATTGTTTTTTCTACTGGTTATATGGCAAACTTAGGGGTTATAACTAGCCTTGTAAGAAAAGGCGACCTTGTCATAAGCGATAGATTAAATCATGCAAGTATAATAGATGGCATACGACTGAGCGGTGCAGAATTTAGAGTATATCCACATAAAGATATTGGTCGACTCGAACAACTACTTAAGCATTCTTCAAATAGATTCAGACGAACACTTATAATCACTGATGGAATTTTTAGTATGGACGGAGATATTGCGCCGTTGCCTGAAATTATAAAGGTTTCAAAGAGATTTAATGCAATTCTAATGGTAGACGATGCGCATGCAACAGGGGTTTTAGGCAAAACAGGAAGGGGCACAAAGGAATATTATAATATTAAAGAAGGCCTTGATATTGTGATGGGAACCTTTAGCAAGGCCTTTGCCAGCCTAGGCGGTTTTATAGCAGGCTCTAAGGTATTGATAGATTATTTAAGAAATAAGGCGCGCAGTTTCATATACTCAACAGGCCTGCCACCTTCTGTTTTAGCCTCTTCCTTAGCTGCAATAGATGTAATTGAGAAAGAACCTGAATTGAGGCAGAGGCTCTGGAAGAAAGTTAAAAGAATAAAAAATGACCTTAAGTCTCTTGGTTTTGATACAATGGAATCCCAGACGCAGATTATTCCAGTTCTTATAGGCAAAGAGGATTTGACTATGAAGATGTCAGAATTGTTATTTAAAGAGGGTATCTTGGCTGTGGGCATAAGACCTCCAAGCGTCCCGAAAGGAACTTCGAGGATTAGGGTCTCAATTATGGCAATGCATACGGATGAGCATATTGAAAGGGCGTTGGAGGCATTTAAGAAGGCAGGAAGGAAATTAGGGATAATTTAGATGCTAAAAGGTTATTTTATCACAGGCACGGACACAGGTGTTGGCAAGACATATGTTGCAAGCTATCTTGCAAGGCTTTTTAAAAAAAATGGTTTTGATGTAGGCGTAATGAAGCCAATAGCAACAGGCGATGATGGATTTTCTTCTGATGCAAAGGTATTAAAAAAATCTATAAAGACAGATGATTCATTAGAGTTGATAAATCCAATCTGCCTAAAGTTGCCATTAGCGCCCCTTGTTGCTGCTAAACTTTTAAGAGTAAATTTAGATTTAGAAAAGGTCTGGAAAGCATTTGGGATACTTTCTAAACGGCACGAGATACTCATTGTAGAAGGCATTGGCGGCCTTTTGGTTCCTATTACTAATTATAAAAATAGGATATTTTATGTTAAAGACCTGGCTAAAATACTTGGCCTGAATTTAATTATTGTTGCAAGGCCTTCGCTCGGCACAATAAATCATACGCTCCTTACAATAGATTGTGCGAGAAGGTATAATCTGAAGATAGAAGGCATCATAATAAATTATGCAGCGAAAATCAAAGAAGATCTTGCAACACAAACTAATCCTGAAGTATTAGAGAAGTTGAGTGGCGTGCGAATATTGGGAACAATAAAGGAGGGGCTATGAAAAATTTTTGTGTAGTCTTATTATTGATTTTGGTATTGATTTTAATCAGCAACTCTTTTGCGCGGCCACAGAACTTAAGCAGTATTCAGTTTTCTGCTGAGTCGAATGTTATATTCTTCTTTGACAGGGACTCAGGCAAACTTTACAAATATAATAATAGTGGCCGCCTGATAGAGGTCTATACATTAAAAGCACTTGGCAAGGATTTGGAATTAAGGTAAAATAAATAAAATATGGTATTCAAAAAAAGTTTTTTACCAACAGGCATTGGCAGCCTTCCATATTTAGACCCTGAAGAGGCCTGCCAGAAGGTCTTTTCAAATTTTAAAGAAATTCCCTTCTGGCCTCAGCTTCCAAAGAAAAGCTTCTTTGAAAATATGTATGTCCAGTTTTCTGAAGGACTGCCTGGAATAGTAATTGATGAGGCAAATAAAAAGATATTTGTAGACAATTCAAGAGATTTGAGTGAGGAGTTTGCATTATTCTATGAGAAGTATCTCTCTAATGACCCAGAACATTTTAAGATAAATAAAGACTTTGCCTCCGGGCTTTATTATTTCTATGAAAATTGCAGTTCTAATGGTTTTGAAATAA
>JBBIOC010000166.1:0-3575 GCA_037443585.1 Candidatus Omnitrophota bacterium | reverse complement strand
CGCGCGACTGTTTTCTATACTGCGCAATAGCAGTCCTCTTGCCAAAGCCCTGCGACGTAACAGTCAAGACTGTTGCATCCTTCCTAACAATCTCCATTGCTATTACTTCATCTTTCTTGCCAAGGCGAACTCCTTTTACGCCCTTTGCAGCCCTGCCCATATCCCTGACCTGAGTCTCAGGAAAGCGGATTGCCTTGCCCTGACGGGTTGCAAGAAGCATCTCTTGATGTCCATCTGTAAGTTTCACCTCTATCAATTCATCGTCCTTCTCTAATGTAATCCCTATGATACCGCCTTTTCTTGGATTAGAGTAAGCCATTAAATCAGTCTTTTTTATAAGCCCGTTCTTCGTAGCCATTATCAAAAATTTCCCCTCAACAAATTCCTTTACAGGCACATATGAGGAGATCTTTTCTCCTGCATCCAGTTGCAAGATATTTATAATGGCCTTTCCCCTTGCTGCGCGGCTTGCCTGTGGAATCTCATGGACCTTTAACCAGTGCACCCTGCCTTTATTTGTAAAGAACAAAATAAATTCGTGTGTTGAGGCAATGAATAGATGCTCTACAAAATCCTCCTCTTTAACATCTATACCTGTTACGCCTACTCCACCGCGCTTCTGCCTTCTATACGCATCTATGGGAAGTCGTTTTATATAACCTGCATGGCTTATAGTAATGACCACGTCCTCTTCTGCAATTAAGTCCTCAATCTCAAGCTCCTCTAATTCTGCAACAATCTCAGTCCTGCGCTCATCCCCATATTTCTTCTTCAATTCCAATGCCTCATCTCTTATAATATCCAGAATCTTCCTTTCGCTCTTTAGAATAGACTTGTAAAGTTCTATCTTCTTAATCAGCTCCAGATACTCCTCTTCTATCTTGTCCCTCTCTAAAGCAGTCAGGCGCTGAAGCTGCATCTCTAAGATTGCCTGCGCCTGTTCAGCGCTCAAGGAAAACTCTTTTATCAGGCCCTGCTTTGCATTTTGCGGGTCTTTAGATTCCCTTATAAGCTTTATAATCTTATTCAGATGCTCTATTGCAACCTTTAAGCCCTCTAATATGTGTGCCCTCTTCTCAGCCTTGGTAAGTTCAAACTGGGTCCTGCGTCGAACAATCTTTTTTCTATGACCCACATAAAGCTCTAATAGCTCCTTTATATTCAAAACCCTGGGCCTATTTTCAACCAGAGCGAGCATTATCACGCCAAAGGTAGTCTCCATCTGCGTGTGCTTATATAGTTGATTTAGAATTATCTGGGCATTCTGGTCTCGCTTTAATTCAATTACAATGCGCATACCTTCTTTGTCTGACTCATCCCGGATATCAGAAATCCCTTCTATTTTTTTATCCTGAACTAATCCTGCAATGGTCTCTATGAGATTTGCCTTATTTACCTGATAAGGTATTTCCCTGACGATAATGGATTCCTTGCCACCCTTCTGCTCTTCAATCGCAGCCTTTGCATGAACCCTCAAGAGTCCACGGCCTGTCTCGTATGCCTCTTTTATGCCTTCTCTACCGCATATAATTCCACCGGTTGGAAAATCAGGACCTTTTACAATCCTCATCAGCTCATTTATTGTAATATCAGGCCGCTCAATCACAGCGCATATGGCGTCCACAATCTCATTTAGGTTATGCGAAGGTATGTTCGTGGCCATGCCAACTGCAATGCCGCTTGAGCCGTTGACTAAGAGGTTTGGCAATCTAGATGGCAGTATGCTTGGCTCTTGAAGGGATTCATCAAAATTAGGTACAAAATCAATGGTATCTTTATCAATGTCCTCGAGTAATTCATTAGATATTGCTGCTAAACGTGCCTCTGTATAACGTTGCGCGGCCGGCATGTCCCCGTCGACGCTGCCAAAATTCCCCTGACCATCAACAAGTGGATACCTTAAAGAAAAATCCTGGACCATTCTCACAAGCGCATCATAAACTGCCATATCGCCGTGTGGATGGTAACGACCAAGACAATCGCCGACTATACGGGCGCATTTCTTATATGGCTTATTGTGCTCCAATCCAAGGTCCTTCATTGCATACAAAATCCTTCTATGCACTGGCTTCAGGCCGTCCCTCACATCAGGCAGTGCCCTTCCTACAATTACGCTCATCGCGTAACTTATGTAAGAGTCCTTCATCTCATCTTCAATATAGACAGGGACTAATTTTTCATTTTGAGTATACATCCATACCTTTCTTAATTAATGTGAAATATGTTCTAATCGTTCTGCCATCCAAATTTTAATTAAGGCTGTTCTGGCAACGCCGATTCTCCTTGCCTCTTGGTCTATTTTTTTTAAAAAAGAGGTGGGAAAATCTATATTGATTCTCTGGGTTTGTTTATTAACCCTTGCCTTTTTAACATCTAATCTGTCGCCCATATCCTCTCCGCTGTCAAACTTTTTATCAAATTCTTCAGACGTTATCTTCTCTAATTTTTTCATAGTATATTCTCCCTTCTTTTTCTCTGCTTCTTCTGCAGGAAATTATTCTTATTTTCCTCCTTCTAATGGTAAAAATACAGGAGCATAAGTCTGTCCCCATCTTTCCTATAATCATATATCTTGGCTCTCCTCTGGTAACCGCAGGTAAAATAACATTGTCTCCTGCCCAGATAGCCTTAGCTTCTTCGAAGTCTATGCCGTGCTTTTTCTTATTCGTCGATGACTTCTCTATGTTATATTCAAATTCCATATTAAAATTATACCATTTTTATTTATTTTTGCAACCTTTTTCTTTAGAATCTATTTCTAAAAACTTATTTTCCTTTATTCTTGATATTGGCTAATCCAATTGGAACTATGGGATTGCCATTATCATCCCTGCAAACAGGTAGCAATTTTATCTCTACTTCAACTGTGCCCATAAATTTTGCTTTCTTTTAAGATAATAACATTAAGAAATTGATGCTTCATATTTATCTTTTTGGAAAAGACTCAAGATACTGCTTTATCGCATCTTTAATAGGTTCAAAGTCATCCTCATGCGAACCCTACCCTGTCCAACCGCGTAGGTTACCGGCCGGTAACCTACGCGGTTGGACAGGTTCTATATATCAAGATTCCTTACTTCTAACGCGTGCTTCTCAATAAACTCTCGTCTCGGCTCTACCTGGTCACCCATCAGAATGGTAAACATCTCATCTGCCTCAACAGCGTCCTCCAAGGTCACCTTTAGAAGCGTGCGCCTATCAGGGTCCATAGTGGTTTCCCAGAGCTGCTCTGGATTCATCTCTCCAAGGCCTTTGTATCTCTGAATACTTAGGCCTGATTTAGCTGCTTCGCGAACATAATCAAGCACCTCTTTTAGACCCCTCAATTCTTTTGTGTGCCTGTCCTCTGTTATAATCTTAAACGGGGGTTTCTTCTCGTCTGGACTTGCCTCATAATTTTCTATATCAAAACCCATCTTTTCAATCCTGTCAATCAGTTTTTCAATATCCCTTGCTTCATAGAATTCTATAACGCCAAGGCCTTTTCCTTCAGCAGCCTTTCCTTCCTGAGCCTCAATCTCTACCTCTTCTCCAAGCTCCTCTTCCATTTCCTTAACTACCTTTGCCAATTCCTT
>JBBIOC010000165.1:0-3600 GCA_037443585.1 Candidatus Omnitrophota bacterium | reverse complement strand
ATCCCTCACTAAATAATAGTGCGAACCTCCTAGTTCATCGTATGTATCACCAACTATATAAATTAAATCACCAATTTCTTTAAAGTCCATTGAAACTGCCTTTGTGACATCCTTCATTACACCAATCGCTGATATTAAAAGTGTGGATGGAATTGAGATAGTCTTTCCATCCACTGAATATTCATTATTTAGACTATCCTTTCCAGAAATAAATGGGACATCATATCCTTTTGCAAAATCATAGCAGCCATACGCTGCCCTGACCAGCTCACCGAGCATATCCGCTTTATTAGTATTACCCCAGCAGAAATTATCTAAGAGTGCAACCCTCTTTAAATTCCCGCCTACTGCAATAATCTGACGCAAGGCCTCATCAATACAGGAACCTGCCATCCAGTAAGGGTCTATCAAACCATAGCGCGGATTGATTCCATTTGAAATTATAATGCCCCTTTTAGAATTAAATTTAGGCCTGATTATACAGGCATCGCCTGGGCCATCATTTTTGATACCCACGAGAGGTTTTAATACACTTTGCCCTTGAACCTCGTGGTCATACTGGCGGACTACCCATTCTTTACTACATACATTATAACTAGAAAGAATCTTCAAAAGATATGGGGTTAAATCCTTTGGACATCCAAAATTTGGCTCCTTATGCCTTAATCTTTTCCAGATTGCCTTCCGTTTTATCCTCGGCAAACCTTCATGTAAAAAACTCATACCAAGGGCTGCTACAGTCTCTCCTTTATACCTTAGATGAAGCCTTTTATCCCCTGTAAATCTTCCGATACAACTTGCCTTCACATCCTCTCTTCTAAATACCTCCAAGAGTTCATTTAGATTGTTTTCTGGCACAGCCAAAATCATCCTATCCTGTGCCTCTGATATCCATATTTCAGTATAATTTAAACCTTCATACTTTAGAGGCACCTTCTCCAAATCTATCTCTACGCCTATTTCCTTTCCCATCTCACCAACTGCACTTGAAAGTCCGCCTCCTCCGCAATCAGTTACTGCATTATACAGTTTTTTATCCCTCGCCTGCAAAAGCGTATCTGTAAGCTTCTTTTCAGTTATAGCATTCCCTATTTGAACAGCGCTACTAGATATAACCTCAGACTCCTGCGTGAGCTCCCCTGAAGAAAATGTTGCGCCGTGAATCCCATCGCGTCCAGTCCTCCCGCCAATCAAAACAACCAAATCCCCTTTCTTTAATTTCTTAAATGAAAACTCCTTTGGCATAATTCCAACAGTGCCGCAATAGACCAGAGGATTTCCAGTGAACCTCTCATCAAATAGAACAGCCCCATTTGCTGTGGGTATGCCCATCCTGTTTCCATAATCCCTCACACCTGCAACCACCCCTTTTAAAATCCGCTTTGGGTGCAAGACTCCGCGCGGCAATTTTGAATGCTTCATATCTGGAAGGCCAAAGCAAAACACATCTGTATTTAAGATTGGCTTTGCACCAAAGCCAACCCCTAAGATATCTCGTATAACACCGCCGATTCCTGTGCCTGCGCCACCATAAGGCTCAAGCGCAGAAGGGTGGTTGTGCGTCTCCACCTTAAAACAGATATTATCTTCCTCATCAAATCTGATTACACCTGCATTGTCTTTAAAGACTGACACACACCAGGGCTTTTTGAGTTCCTCTGTGACCCTCATTATTGTAGTCTTTAAAAGATTATTTATTATTTTCTGCCTTTTTTGTTTTTGGTCTGTGGTCTGTGGTCTGTGGTCTGTATATTCAATAAGCCCGCGAAACGTCTTATGCACGCAATGCTCACTCCAGGTCTGGGCCAAAGTCTCTAATTCGCAATCAGTGGGATTTCTGCCAAGCTTTTTAAAATAATCCCTTATCGCCTTCATCTCTATAAGATTTAAAAATAACTGCCCCTTCTTGCTTATATCCATCAGTTCTTTATCGGTTGCACTAAGAATGTTAATAGTTAATAACTTAAATTCATAATCACTACTCTGGTCTGTAGTCTGTGGTCTGTGGTCTGGGACAATATGTTGAATTACCTTATTATAAAGAAGCTTCTCACAAATCTTTTCAAAATCCCTTTCAGAAACCTTCCCTTCTATAAAAAACTTCTTCTCAGTCCTTACAGACTCTACCTCCATCCCCAAATCCCTTATAGCTTTTTTAGTGCTCTCTTCCACAGGGTCCATCACGCCTGGATTATACGCAATCTCTACAACCTTATACCCTTGAGCCTTGACCCTTGAGCCTTGACCCAAAATATATTCCTGCGTTACAGGGTCTGCTAACAACCCCTCTGCAATCCTTTTAGCATCGCCTTCAGAAATTTCTCCAGAAATAATAAAGACCTGGGCAGTCTCAACTTTTCTTACACTACTAATTCCCAGGTCTTCTATATCCTTCTCTATCCCGCTTCCTAAGGGGTCAAATACCCCCGGCCTATTTCTTACCTCAATCTTCCATTCCACATTTAGAGTCCCACTCTTTTAAATATCCTGTCCACAAATCTCGTATAAAATTTAAGGTCGAATAGCTTTTCTATTTCTCTGGGCTTTATTATCTTTATAAATTCCTTATCGCTTGAGAGTGCCTCTTTAAAATCTATATCCTTTTTCCAGACCCGCATAGCATTCCTCTGGACTATATCGTAAGCGCTCTGTCTCTTCAGCCCTCTCTTTTCTAACTCGACTAAAACTCTCCCAGAAAATATCAAACCCTTTGTCTTTTCTAAATTCTTCTTCATATCTTCAGTATAAATTATCAGGCCGTTTAAAATCTCAATCATCTGATTTATCAAATAGTCAAGCAGGACTGTGCTGTCCGGTATAATAATCCTTTCAACTGAGGAATGTGTTATATCTCGTTCATGCCATAAGGCCACATCCTCCATGCCTGCTAAGGCATTTGCCCTCAAGACCCGAACAAGACCACAGACCCTCTCGCACATAACAGGGTTTCTCTTGTGAGGCATTGCGCTTGAGCCTTTCTGCCCCTCAATAAAAGGCTCCTCTACCTCTCTTATCTCTGTCTTCTGCAGGTTTCTTATCTCAGTAGCAAGTTTTTCTAAAGAACTGCCTATCAGTGCAAGGGTATTTAGATATTCTGAATGCCTATCACGCTGCAAAACCTGTGTAGAGATATTTGCAGACCTAAGGCCCAATCTCTTACAAACATATCCTTCAACAAAAGGCTCTACATTTGCATATGTTCCAACTGCACCTGAAATCTTTCCAACCCTGATAATCTCTCTCGCTGTTTGCATCCTCTTTATATTCCTATTCGTCTCATCAAAGAACAGAGCCATCTTAAGCCCAAAGGTAATAGGCTCTGCATGGACGCCATGCGTACGCCCAACTATCGCAGTATATTTATATTTCCTTGCAAGTCTGGCGAGTACTCTCTTAAGAGTCAGCAGATCTTCTAAGATTATATCCGCAGCCTCTACCATTAGACAGGAAAGGGATGTATCCAGAACATCGCTTGAGGTGAGCCCCTGATGAAAATATTTAGAGGCACTACCAATATGCTCTGAGACATTATTTATAAATGCCACCACATCGTGCCTTGTCTTATTTTCAATCTCTTTTATGCGCTCAATACTAAAGCTT
>JBBIOC010000164.1:0-3608 GCA_037443585.1 Candidatus Omnitrophota bacterium | reverse complement strand
ACACCTGTGTAGGTCGCAGGGTTAGAGCGGGGCGTGCGGCCTATTGGAGATTGGTCTATTACAACAACCTTATCTATATTTTCAACGCCTATCAGTTTTCTAAATTTGCCAGGCTTTTGCTTAGAGCGATAGAGCTTCTGCGCGAGTGCCCGATAAATAATCTCATCTACGAGAGTACTCTTCCCAGAGCCAGAGACGCCTGTAATACATACAAATAGTCCCAGCGGTATCTTTATATCTATATCCTTAAGATTGTGTTCCTTGCAACCCAGGATTTTCAAAAAATTTTTTCTCTTCGGCCCCCGTCTTTGCTCAGGTATTTTTATATTCAATTCACCCTTTAGATATTTTGCGGTCAGCGAGTCATTGCAATTTAGGATATCCTCCAATCTGCCCTGACAGACTACATAGCCGCCGTGTTTTCCTGCGCCAGGGCCTAAGTCAACTAGATAATCCGCATCTCTTATTGTAGCCTCATCGTGTTCAACAACTATTAAAGTATTGCCAAGGTCACGTAGAGATTTTAGGGTGGTAAGCAGCCTTGAATTATCTCTCTGGTGGAGACCAATGCTGGGCTCATCGAGTATATATAATACGCCCACGAGACCTGAGCCAATCTGTGTAGCAAGCCTTATCCTCTGCGCCTCTCCGCCAGAAAGAGTGGAACTTGAGCGGTCCAGCGTCAGATAACCCAATCCTACATTCAGCATAAAATTTAATCGCTGGTCAATCTCTTTTAAAATTCTGCCTCCAATATCCCTCTCCCTTTGAGAAAGTTCAAGGTTTAATAGAAATTTTTTTAGCTCGGAGATTGGCATTGCGGTGAAGTCCTTTATAGATTTATTTGAAATCTTTACTGAGAGGCTTTCAGGTTTCAACCTGGCGCCTTTGCAGCCAGGGCAATGAAGAATGCTCATATATTTATTTATCTCCATCTTTACAAAATCACTATCAGTCTCCTGAAAACGCCTCTCTAAATTAGGGATTACCCCTTCAAAATATCTGTCCCACTCTGTTTCACCAGTACCGTATAAAAGAATCTTCTTTATATGCGAAGGCAGGTCTTTGAATGGGGTCTCTAAAGAAAAATCATAATCTGCAGCCAGATTCCGCAATAACCTTCTGTAATATAAAACAATACGCATGCCACCAATGCGCCAGGGCCTTATAGCCCCTTCTCTCAAAGACTTTGTCTTATCAGGGATTACAAGGTCTGCATCAATCTCCATCTTTGTTCCAAGACCTCCGCAGGCTTGACAGGCACCGTAAGGGCTATTAAAGGAGAAGATGCGCGGCTCTATCTCGCCGTAACTAATGCCGCATTTTGGACAGGCTAAAAGCTCACTGAATAAAATATCTTTTCCGCTTTCTGAAACTATTACTAAACCCTTCCCAACCTTTAAAGAAGTCTCTACTGAATCTGCAAGCCTGTTTCTGACTTCTCCTCCAAGAGCCAATCTGTCTACTACAGCTTCTATATTATGTTTTTTATACTTATCTAATCTCACGTCCTCATCTAAGCTAAAGAGCTTGCCATCCACCCTTATCCTTACGAAGCCTTGTGCTTTCAATTCTGAAAAGAGTTTTGCATATTCACCCTTCCTCCCTCTTATAATCGGGGCGAGAATGAGTATGCTCCTGTCTTTTGGAAATTCCAGAATTTTATTTAGAATCTCATCCTGCGTCTGTCTGGCAATCCTCCTACCACATTTATAACAATATGGGATTCCAATCCTTGCAAAGAGAAGCCTCAGATAATCATAAACTTCAGTAATGGTTCCTACAGTGGAACGGGGGTTTGCGCCTGCGCTCCTCTGTTCAATAGAAACAGCAGGGGATAGGCCTTCAATATGGTCAACGTCTGGCTTTTGTAATTGTTCTAAGAACTGCCTTGCGTATGCAGAGAGACTCTCCACATATCTGCGCTGGCCTTCTGCATAGATTGTGTCGAATGCAAGTGATGATTTCCCGGAGCCGCTTATGCCTGTGATGACTATTAAAGAATTCCGCGGAAGCTTCAGATTTATATTCTTTAAATTATGTTCGCGGGCCCCTGTAATTGTAATATATCCTTCTTGCATACTAACAAAGGTTAGCGATTACAAACGCAAACACCTTCGCCGTCTCAACAAGGCTATCAATATACACAAACTCATTATCCGAATGCCAGCTCTCGCCCCCTCTGACACTATAACCTAAAGAAGAGACGCCTTTCCAAATAAAATATCTTAGGTCTGTGCCTCCTGGCATTATAAAAAACTTAGGCCTCTTGCCTATGATATCCTTTATTGCCTGCTCAAAAATATTGAAAAAAGTCTCATCTCTATTTGACAATGCAGGCTCTTCGCCAGCCAGGAATTCTAAATCGAATCTTATCTGTTTATCAGAACGTTTCGCCTTATCAATTGCATCTAAAAGCTCTATTCTAGCATCTTTTAAATTTTCTTCAGGCAATATCCGTCTATCTATGCTAAAAGAAGTTTCACCTGGAACTATATTTACATTCCTGCCGCCTTCCAGTAAACCGCCCATAACTAAGGTAGCAGACCTTGAAAGGGGGTCTTTCATTGCAAATCTTGTCCGCCTTCTGGAAACCCTCATCTTTAATCTCTCTAGCTCCTTTACAACCTTATTCATCTTTTCAAATGAATTGATGCCTTTGTGTGGCAATGAGGCATGTGAGGATTTTCCTTTTAATCTTACCTTAAGCCAGAGAATCCCTTTGTTTCCAAACGAGACTGAATCATAGGAATATCCCTCACCAATCGCCCAGTCAGAACGCACCAGATTATTTTTTACAAGGTATCCGAGCCCTGTCTTTCCTCCTGTTTCCTCATCGGGCGTAAGAGAAAGTTGAAGGTTTGCCTTCGGTTTTATCCCGCAGAATTTTAATGCCTCAATCGCATATAATAAACAGCTTATATTCGCCTTCATATCCTCAGAACCCCTGCCGATAAGTTTTCTATCTTTAACTGTAGCCTTAAATGGGTCGCTCCGCCAGTTTTTTGAAACACCTACCACATCATAATGTGAATTTATATGCAGCGTCTTTTTAGAACCTACATTCCAATTAGCCAATAGGTTTATACGCTCTGAACCACCCTTTATATTAAAATGTCTTAATATCTTTTCTGGAGTAATAATTTTGGTCGTAACCAGGCCTAAGCCTTTAGTGCGTTTTTCAATTGACCTGACAATCTTTTCATAATTTAGTCCTGGCGGGTTTATAGTAGGTATCTCTATTAATTCGCTCAAATACCCAACCATCTCTTTTTCTTTCTTTTCCAGATTCTCTAAAACCTTGCTGAGCTTGTCCTTCATTCTGTCTGCCTGCCCCAAACTGATTGAGGCCGAACCTCATTGATAGGGGTTCGGCCTCAATAAAATTTTACTAATAAATATTATCTTCTCTTCTTTCTTCTTCCTCCACGAGCCATCTTTGCTCTGGAAATATCGCCTTGTCTGTCAACGAAATAGAGATAGCCTGGCGCCTTTTTTACACCGCACTTGCATACTTTCTCTGCCATTAGTTCTCACCTCCTCTTTATTTTAGGAGCCTTGCTCAAAACTATTTTCTCGTCGGGAAACTATGTTGGCTTTTTAAAATC
>JBBIOC010000163.1:0-3614 GCA_037443585.1 Candidatus Omnitrophota bacterium | reverse complement strand
GGAACTGGGCTTATAGCCAGGCTAAGAACGAATGGGTATTGAGCTTGGATGCGGATGAGGTTGTTACTGAGGAGTTGAAAAAAGAGATTGAAGAGGCCATAAACAGCAATGCTGATTTTTCTGCTTACAGCATACCTTTGAGGACTTATATTGGTGATTATTGGGTCAGATATGGAGGTTGGTATCCTGCTGGGAAGCTGCGGCTTTTTAAAAAACATAAGTTTAAATATGAAGAGGTAGGAGTGCATCCGAGGATAATACTTGATGGAAGGTGTGGACATTTGACAAAGGATATTATACATAAAGGGTATGAGGATTTTGCAGATTTGTTCAAGAGCCTTAATAATCAGACGACTCTGGAGGCACAGAAATGGTTTGATGAGAGAAGGAAGATTGATGTAGTGAAGATGCTATGGAAAGCCTGTGACAGATTTTTTCGTGCTTATATTGGCAAGAAAGGTTATAGGGATGGTATAGTGGGGTTTGTTGTGGCACTCAATGGTGCGCTATATCAGATTTTTAGTTATGCAAAGTATTGGGAGATGCAACATCAGAATAAAAGTCAACCTGTTCAACCTACGCGGTTGAACAGTCATCAACCTACGCGGTTGAACGGGTAACTATTTAGATTATGAGAATTTTGGTGACTGGCGGGGCGGGGCTGGTGGGTTCGCATGCAGCAGAGTATTATGCAAAGAAGGGCCATGAGGTTGTTGTCTTGGATAATCTGATGCGCTCAAGTCTATTTGGCTATAAGAAAGAAAGTGTAGAATTTAACTGGAATTATTTAGCTCAGTTTGAAAATATAAAGAGGGTGAAAGGGGATATCAGGAACGAAGAGGACGTTATGAAGGCATTGAAGGATGGGGTTGATGTTGTTATTCATACAGCAGGCCAGCCAGGCGTGCCTCTTTCTGTGAGGATTCCACGAGAAGATTTTAGTATAAATGCATACGGGACTTTGAATGTTCTGGAATGCACAAGGCAGGTCTGCCCGAAGGCAGTTTTTATTTATTGTTCTACTAATAAAATATATGGAGAGAATGTAGATAAGATAGAATTAGAAGAGAAAGAGACGAGGTATGTTTATAGAAATAAGAAAGGGGTGCCAGAAGAATTATCAGTTGATTTAACGGGGCATACGCCTTATGGTGCCAGCAAGTATACAGGAGATATCTATACACAGGAGTATAGCCATATCTACGAAATGAAGACAGCTGGCTTTCGCATGTCGTGTATTTATGGCACAAGACAATTTGGTTTTGAAGACCAGGGCTGGGTAGCGTGGTTTGTGATAGCAAACCTGACAGGTCAGCCGATTATTATCTATGGTGACGGCAAACAGGTCAGGGATTTGTTATATGTAGATGACCTGGTCGAGGCATATGATAAGTTTATAAAGAGCGATATCCAGCATGAGGTATTCAATATTGGCGGGGGCCCAAGAAATACCACATCCATTTTAGAGTTTATTGAGCTGATTGAGAAGAAGACTGGTATCAAATTTAGAAAGATAGAATACAAGGATTGGCGGCCGAGCGACCAGAAAGTGTATGTCTCTGATATCTCTAAGGCTTCCAATATGCTCAACTGGAAGCCGACTGTGACAGTGGAGAAGGGACTTGAGAGGCTTATTGAGTGGGTGGGTAGCAATACGAAATTTTTTATTTAAAATTGGATAGTTATGAAACTAATTTTTCTTGACAGAGACGGTGTAATAAACAAAGATCCAGGACTCGGGGATTATGTGAAGTCCTGGGAGGAGTTTCATTTTCTGCCAGGCGCAATTGAAGCGATTAAGAGATTAAATCAGGCAGGTTATGAGATTATAATAATCTCAAATCAGGGAGGCATTGCAAAAGGGTTATTTTCTGAAGAAGCTCTAAAAGATATAACTGAGAGGATGCTCGAGGAGATTAAGAGGCAGGGCGGACGGATAAGGTCTATTCATTACTGTATACATAAAGATGAAGACGGATGCGACTGCAGGAAGCCAAAGACAGGGCTTTTTAAACAGGCAGCTGAAGGATTGAATATAGGATTTGATAAGTCATATTACATAGGTGATGGCAGGGTGGATGTAGAGGCAGGCGCTTCAGTGGGTTGCAAGACAGTCTTACTTCAGACTGGTAAGACTGATATTAAGGATATAAAAGACTGGAAGATAAAACCGGATTATATCAAAAGAGATTTGAAAGAGACAGTCGACTGGATTTTGGATATAAATTGTAGGGGACACTTAAGTGTCCCCTACAATTACAATTTAAGGAGTTTGTGGGCGTTCTGGAAGAAAGTTGCTAGGATTATCGGTAATTTTCAGGCGAGGCTTATCCTTTTATTATTTTATTGGACAATACTTCTGCCCTTTGGGATTCTGATTAGGCTCTTTGCAGACCCCATTAGTTTAAAGAGTTTGAAAGATACCAATTGGAAGAGCTGGATGAAAAAGCCTTTAAATTTAGAAGAAGCTAAGAGGCAGTGGTAGAAAATGTATATTTTAGGCATTTCCTGTTTTTATCATGATGCGGCAGCAGCTTTAATAAAGGATGGAATCCTTTTAGCTGCGGCAGAGGAAGAGAGATTTTCACGGAAGAAGCACGATTTTGATTTTCCTAAATTGGCGATTGATTTTTGTTTAAGGTTTGCAAATATTGGGCCGAAGGATTTAGATTATATTGTATTCTATGAGAAACCCTTTTTAAAATTTGAAAGAATCATTTTAGACATATTTGCAACCTACCCTAAATCCTGTAATGTCTTTAGAGAATCTATGATTACATGGCTTCTGGACAAACTATGGATTAAAAATATTATTAAAGAAAATGTCGGTGCAGATGAAGAGAGGATAATCTTTGTAGAACACCACTTAGCGCATGCAGCAAGCGCATTCTTGTGTTCGCCATTTGAAGAGGCGGCTATACTGACAGTGGATGGCGTAGGAGAGTGGACAACTACAGCGGTTGGCTGGGGAAAGGGAACAGAGATAAACTTGGAAAGAGAGATAAGATTCCCCCATTCTTTAGGTTTGCTTTACAGTGCCTTTACAGCCTTTTTAGGTTTTGAGGTAAATGAGGGGGAGTATAAGGTAATGGGTATGGCGCCTTATGGAAGACCCAGATATATTGATAAGATTTATAAACTCATAAAGGTTAATGGCGATGGCAGTTTCTGGCTTGATATGAGTTATTTCTCTTATCATTATTCTACGCACAGGACATTTAATAGAAAGTTTGAAAGGCTCTTTGGCAAGCCCAGAGACCCGGAGGATAGCGACGCTCTTTTACCCTATTATTCTGACATAGCTGCCAGTGTCCAGAATGTATTGGAAGAGACGCTGTTAAATATAGCAAATAATTTACATAAGACTACTGGCAAAAATAGACTGTGTATTTCAGGAGGGGTGGCGCTAAATAGTGTGGCAAATGCCAGGATTTTAAAGGAGACCCCTTTTGAAGAGCTCTATGTCCAGCCGCAGGCAGGCGATGGGGGCGGGGCTGTGGGCGCAGCGCTTTATGCCTACCACTGTTTACTAAAGCAGCCAAGAAATTTTATAATGGAACATGCCTATTGGGGCAAGGAATATAGCCACAATGAGATTAAGGATTTTCTGGACA